>CALVFC010000129.1 GCA_944326735.1 uncultured Limosilactobacillus sp.
TGGAGGATACAGGGCTCGAACCTGTGACCCTCTGCTTGTAAGGCAGACGCTCTCCCAACTGAGCTAATCCTCCAAAACATTGTCACTTGACAACAGAAACTATCTTATCAAGAATTAGCCCAAATGGCAAGGATATTTTGGAAAAAAGCTGACTTTTTCTTAAAATATGTAATTCTTTATTACTTTGACTGATCACTGTTGTCTGGCAACCTGCCTGGTGACTTGTGTGCCGCCTCATAGCGCTCCTGATCACGCAGGTAAAGTTTCAAGAAGGTATTAATCGGCAGGAGCATGGCCCCGTAGACCAGGGATGCCTGGCGACTTAATTGATGTGGCTTACTCATAATTCACCTCATTTCAAGAATCACCCTTTTGAAGGGAGTCTTACCCTAGCTTGTGTATTATCAAACACCCCGCCTTTTAATTTTATTTTTAATAATAATACTTTCAATGCTCACTGATAAACTAAATTTTCCGGTACAAAAAAGCCTGCCCCGTATCGGCGGGACAGACTTTTTGATTGAATTGGTTATTAGTTAGGCTTCTTCGCCAGCAACCTTAACGATTGCCTTAGAAACACCCTTCAGCTTACCACTGACGAAGTCTTCAACATGGTCAAAGTCTAAGACATGGGAAATCAGTGGCAGCGGATCAACGGCACCGGATTGCAACAGGGCAATGGAGTCTTCGAAGGTGTAAGGGTTGATGAAAGTACCTTGGATCTTCAGTTGCTTTTGGAAGACCTTGTAAGTGTTAACCTTGAAGGTTGAGTCAGGGTTACCAACACCGAACATCAGCACTTGACCACCACGGGAAGCAGCTTCAACGGCTTGTTCTTGGGTTTGTGGCAGACCAACAGCTTCAACAACGATATCGTAGGAGTCAGCCTTGACTTCTTCGGGGTGCTTAACGTTGTTAATGGTCTTGAAGCCAAAGTGCTTCTTGTTGTTTTCAAGCTTGTCGTCGTTGGAACCGGCAAGGGTAACTTCGTGGACACCACGGGACTTAAGAATTTGGGCGATCAGTTGACCTTCGAAACCGTCACCAATGATCAAAGCCTTTTGGTATGGGTGGGTTTCAAGCAAGTCAACCCCGTGTTCAGCACAGGAGATTGGTTCGATTACGGCAGCAGCTTCCAAGGAAACGTTGTCCGGAATGTGGTAAACAACTTCTTCAGGAGCAGTGAAGTATTCTTCAAAACCACCGTCACGGGTAACACCAACAGCATCAAGGTGTTCCCACAGTGCTGGACGAGAGGTCCGGCAGTAGAAGCACTTGTGGCAGTAGATGTTAGGGTCAACACTTACCCGGTCGCCGACCTTGAAGTTCTCAACTTCGGAACCAACCGCAGTAACAACACCGGAGTTTTCATGACCTAAGACAATTGGTGGAACCGCGTCCGCAGAACCTGGCAGACCACCGTAAAGGGCCTTGTCAGTACCGCAGATACCAGCCCAAGCGGTGTGAATCAATACTTCGTTGGGCTTAACTTCTGGCTTGTCGTAGTCTTGAACTTCAAGCTGCTTTAATCCAGTTAAAACTAATGCTTTCATCAAAAAATCCTCCTAATCAATCCTTAACAATCTCACAAAATTCGATGGTTTCATCGTTGGGACCAGTGATGTTGAAGAACTTAATCCCGTGGCTCCAGAAGTCGAGGTGTTGAACTTCATCTTCCTTGACAGCGAAATCTTCTGCCTTGGCAGCCCTGAAGGCGTTGTCCGCATCCTCCACATTCAATGAAATGTGGTTGATTGCGCCGGTCTGGTGAACGGCACCATCGCTGTCCCAGATTTCGAGCATCAGGTGACCAGCCTTCATGAAGGTTACTTGGTGTCCTTGATCGTCAGTGTCAAATTGACCCTGCTTCTTAAAACCAAGCTTTTCCCAGAAAACGATCGTCTTGTTCATATCATCAGTTGGAATTCCAACGTGTGCCAGATCGTCAAAGTATCCGGCGAGGCTCTTGTTAAATGCCATCGAAAGCCATCTCCTTAAGTAAGTTTGTGAAGTTTTTCTCTTTCAACGCTTTTAATAATACTTGTTTTTGTTTCTTATGTCAACCGGTTGACATAAAATATTTTAAAAAATTGTGGGAATTTACACAATCCCCACAATTTTAACCAAAGTCGATTTTATCCAGCATCTGTTCCCGACTTACCTGGTCCAATCCCAGGTAAGCCAGTGTCATTGCTTCACTGGAATGGTTGAGCAGCCGCATCACCAGTCCGATGTTGTAGTTGCTCTGGACGTAGACCCGGTAAGCGCCAGTCTTCCGCATTGTGTGGGTCCCCAGGTAGTTGATGTCCAGCAGGTCCCCTACCCGATGCATGACGTTGTAGAATTGTCGTTCATCGATATGCTTGTCCGGACGGGTAGTTGAGGGAAAGAGCCACTCCGTCTTCCCCTCGTAACGGTTGCGTTTCAGCCACTGCTGGTAGATTGCCAGGTCGTTCATGACGGGACGCAGGTACAGTGTGTTAGGCTTCCCGGTCTTCTTATCCTTGATGAAAGCATGCTGGCGGATGGCGCCGTAGTCATCAAAAACGTCCGTCTGCTTCAAGCGCAGCACGTCGCTGACCCGTAGCAAAGTGGCCTTGCCGACCTGAAAGATCGTGTAGTTGCGCCGCCCCGCCTTAAAATTATGGAGCAGGGTGTCCTGGACCTCCTTTAAGACATTGGAATCCTTAATTGGTAAAACGATTTGTCTCATTATGATCATCCTCAGGTGTTATTTATTCTAGGATAACACATCAAGAAGCAGGTAAACTTGACGATTATGAATTCATTGCTAAAATAGGTACATTGAGTTTTTAATGAGGTGACACTGCTGTCCAAGAATACTAAAATTTGTCGAATAATTATCTTGCTGAGCGTTGGCTTAGCCGCTGGTGGCGGGTTGGCGGCCTACCATGACTTTCGTAACGCCCAACAAACACGGCTGGAATTTGCCAAGCGTGATCACCACCCTGCCAACCAGATTGGCGGGCTTACGCAGGAGCAATACCGCCAGTTGGCACAGCTGGAATACCACTCCGGAAGCAACCCGGTTATCCTGGTAAATCACGGCCGGTCGACCCTCAACCCGAACGCCTGGCGTGGTGACCAGGTCATCTACCAGCAGCTCGATCGGGCCCACCGGACCTCCGGGAGCAACACTGCTTTTCTGAATAGCCGTAACCACGCCAATACCAGTCTGCGGACAGCTCAGGTGTTCCAACCCACCGGCTGGCACAACAACAGCGACGGTAACCTTGTCTATAACCGGGGCCACCTGATTGCCTATTCCCTGACCGGGGGCATTGATCAGCACACTGGCAAGTTTAGGGCCGGTACTCTCGGCGATCAGGACAATCCTCGTAACCTGTTTGCTGAGACCGACTTTACCAACGAGATTCTGCAAACATATTATGAAACGCAGGTTCGTCATACCATTGAGCAAGGCAAGCACGTAATTTATCAGGCTACCCCGATTTTCCACGGTAATGAGACGATGGCCCGGGGAATTAATCTGCAGGCCCTGTCGACGGATGGTACCCTGAATTTTAATGTTTACCTATATAACGTTGAACCAGGAGTCAATTTTGACTATCAGACGGGTACGATGCAGGTTAATCAGCATTCACGGGTTTACGTTCCTACCTATATGAATGAGAAAGATAGCGATGACCGTTCAGCCGGCGATGGCAACCTCCGGATCTATGGTCACTACACTCCGCCATTTGCAAACGCACCTCGTCATTATTATTGGGTTAATCAATAGCGCCATGTTTTGAGCACGGCGCTATTTTTCATTCAATGAAGTTTACATAATATCTGAACGGATGATTAATATGATAGATTCGGGTTACCTATGCTTTTTGACCAATTGAGAGTCTTAAAAAAGAGGCAAAATTGATAAATGTTATTTATCTATATTCAAAATAAATAACACTTCATATGAAATCCAATTTACAGATTCCTATAATAACGGTATTCATGAAGTGTTATTTGTAAGAAATAACACCTGTTTTGGGTGTCAATTTGGGGCAAATCTGGGCTAATTTTGATTTTGCCCCTGAGACGAATTGAGATGATCAACTACCCGTGTAAAATTATTTCATGTTGTCTGAGAGGCAATCTTAAATAATGGGATTTTAGCTTGTGCTATAGGTTAATCTAATAGTATTCAAGACCATAAATCATATTATTAAAATTGAATCTAATAATATATG
>CALVFC010000130.1 GCA_944326735.1 uncultured Limosilactobacillus sp.
TCGTCACGGCAAGCAATGCTACCTGCTGCGTCAGCATTCCCAGCTGACCATGCAGACATTCTTTGACCTGAACAGGAAATACAACCAGCAGGTTCAGTAGTTCTAAGACGAAAATTTTAGTGTTAAATGCCCTGACCTTCCCAATGTTTTGGAAACGACGCACTAAGATGACTTGCAAGATTTCTAACCAAATGAGGAGACATGCACCATCAACTGCTAGGGCCACCGGGATCCATTGCTGCCATGTCATCACAATGACCATGGTCCCGAAGACTGTCCAGCCCCCAGGCCAGCTTAATTGCGCCGGTTTGGGCCACCACAGTACCGCCAGGAGGAGACACCAACTAAGTAAGTATATCATTAATACCGCTGCTTCTTTCGTGCCCGTTTCTGCCGCCAATGCGTGATAATCTCAGAAGCCACCAAGATTACCACGATCACGATCGCAATCGAATACCCTGTTACCCCAAGACGATAAATGTGCGGGTGGTCGGCGCTCCCCTCAACTAATAGTGAGGACCCCACGATAATGGCAGCTAGGATGAGGGCGACGACTAATCGGTTGGTGATCTGTAAGAGGAGGTGGCTAATCCGCTCCTCGTTTTGGTACTTGAAGTTCAAACGGGCATCACCATTTGTCAAAGCGTCTAGGAAGTCGTTAACGTGGCCAGGCAGCTTGATTAACTGGTGACCCGCCTGGTAACTCCCCCACAGGTCATCCTCGATCCGGTTGCGCAGGTTAAAGTGCTTTTTAAGGTAGCGGCGTCCAAACGGCCGGGCAACTTCCATCATGGAAAGGTTAGGATCGAGCTTAGCGACCGTGCCTTCCAGAATACCAAATGCCCGTACTAGCATGGTGACCTCGCCCTTCATTTGCAGGTGGTTGTCCGCACACAAGTGAATGATCTGGTAAAGCAGAGTGGAAAAGTCAATCTCGCTTAACCCGGTCGACATGTATGGACGAAGGAAGTGGCCCAGGTCGGTGAAGAATTGTTGCTCATCTACCGGCCCCGTCTGGTTGCAAACGGCCAGTATTGCTTGACCAATCTGCCGGGTATTCTTTGAATTGATCGCCAGCACAATTTTGGCAATTCCATCGGCCATCGCTGGCGTCAAGCGGCCCATCATGCCAAAATCAATCAAGTTAATGCGGTACGGTGGTAAGACCCCCTGCTGTTGGTAAGCAAAGTTCACATTACCGACCTGGCGATTGATCTCATGTTCGGTTGCCATTTCAGGTTCCTCGACCTGTTCGATTAAAATGTTACCTGGATGGGGATCTGCTTGGAAAAAGTGGTCGACAAAGACCTGTTTAATAAAGTTGTTGACTAAAGTCTTCGCGATCATTTCACGTGTTTGGACCTGGGCATCTTTCGTGGTTGGATCACTACTTAGTTTTTGATTAACCAGGTGTTGGATACTCTGCCCCTTCATCAACTGGTTTACCAGGATCTTCGGCGCACAGTATTCACGGTAGACTTTTGGCACACGGATAATCCCTGCCTGGTTATTGAGCCGGTAAAACTCTTCCCCATTCGCCACTTCCCGCATCGTATCAATCTCGGTGCGCAGGGAACGACTCAGTTCGGTAATAACCGCTGTCGGGTCAACCACCGTCTTCTCAGTCGGTACATACTTCAGGAGGTCGACTGCCCGCTGTAGTAAGTGCAGGTCGGTATTAACCAGCGTTGTGACCTCCGGGTGCTGGACCTTGACAACTACTGAGGTCTCATCCTGCAAGTGAGCGTGGTGGACCTGACCAATTGAGGCCGAGGCAAACGGCTCCTTACCAAAATCTTTGAAAACTTCACTGATCTTTTTACCAGTTTCTTCTTCAAAGGTTTTTTCAACACTGGTGAACGGGTCTGCTGGGACGTCATCACGTAGTTTGCTGAGGGCTTTAATATAGCTCTGTGAAACCAGGTCCGCTCGTGTCGAGAGGATCTGCCCCAGTTTAATAAAGGTGGGTCCCAATTCCTCTAACGCCGCACAAATCTCCTCAGGATTGGTCTGACGGTAGAAGTTACGCAAAAAATGATGCTTGCGCATCACGGCCATTATTTCACGGACCCGACTTTTACCACTGATTCTTGGTGAGTCACTCATGATAATTTCCTTTCCTATTCACACCGCATGTTCGGCACACAGTTGCAATCCACTTCATCGGGAGCTTCCGGTAGCTTATCCGCTAATATTTTTTGCAAGCGCTGAATATCCGTCTTGCTCAAAGGCCGCTCCTTAATTACGTGGGCAATTGTTGACCCGACGTGCATCTCACAAATGCTGTCGAACAGGTCATCAGCGGACTGGTTCATCGTTGCCTGTTCCTGAACACAAGGAGTATAGATGAAGGCCCGGCCATGACGGGTTGTTTCCAGGGCGCCCTTTTCAACTAACCGCCGCAGTAACGTTTTAATCGTCGCCGGCTTCCAGTCGGTCTTTTGCTGCAGAATATCAATGACCTGGTTACTTGTTGCCTGCCCCAAAGTCCAAATAATCCGCATAATCCGCCATTCAGCGTTGGTAATTTCTAATTTAGCTGCCATCTTATTACCCCGTTAGTAATTATATTTACATTCGTAAACTTAACATTCTTATTATACCATCTCTAATTTTGGCATTTGTTGACAATAAGGTCAATTCCCATTGCAGCTGAGTCCTAGTCCTGTTACACTGAACCAAGTTATTTTTCGTAAAGGAGTTTGTCAATTGACTAATAAACGCATTCAACGGGCCCTCATCGTCATGGTCTTTGGGACCTTCTTCGGTATCTTATGTTCGACCCTCATGAACATTGCCCTGCCCACCTTCATGCAGGTCTTCCACATTTCTGCGGCCCGCGTCCAGTGGGTAACGAACGGCTACATGCTGGTGAATGCCTTAATGATTCCGGTGAGCTCCTACTTAATTAAACGGTTTTCATTCCGAAGTCTGTTCATCTGTTTCAGTATCGTTTTTCTGATTGGGACCATCACTGGGGCAGTGGCCAACAGCTTTAATTTCCTGGTGGTTGCCCGGATGATCCAAGCGATCGGGGCGGGGATGATGATGCCTTTGGTTAACGTCCTAGCAATCCGCTATGCCCTGCCTGGTCACAAGGGCCGGATTATGGGAATTATTGGACTGGCCTTTAACTGCGCGCCAATTCTGGGGCCCGCCGTGTCTGGATTTCTACTGCACTACTTGTCCTGGCGCTACCTCTTCATCTTGGTATTGCCATTCGTTATCCTGACCATCATCGCATCGCTCATCACACTGCCCTCAATTCCGCATAATGAATACCCACGCTTTAACACCCTCGGCTTTACCGTCATTACCTTAGGACTGTGGTGCTTATTAATGGGACTTTCGAATGTCTCCACTGAACCGATCGTTTCCTGGCAAGTAGCGGGCCTCATCATCGTCGGGATCATCTTAATTGCGTTCTTTTACCTCAACCAACGCCATAGTGATCATCCCCTGATCAACCTGAATGTAATGCACCACCGCCAATTCGTGCTGGCCACAAGTATTAACATGATGATCACCGCCACCATGTATGGTAACGCGATCCTGATTCCGCTGTTGGTACAGGTCGTCATGAAGCAGAGTACCATTGTGTCCGCCATTGCGGTCTTACCAGGAGCAATTCTTACCGGATTGTTGTCGACCACCAGTGGGCGCTTCTATGACCGCTACCCCATCCAGTGGCTGGTGGGCGCTGGGTTGCTGATCGATATCTTTGGGACTGCTTGCCAGGGCTTCGTTGGTGCCCGGTCATCGATTTGGTTAATCACCCTGTTCCAGACGATCCGCCAGTTTGGGTTGGTCACGATGCTGATTCCATTGCAAACGCAGGCCCTGTCCCTATTACCAAACGACTTGGTTCCTGATGCTGTGGCCTCATTCAACACCTTGCGACAAATTGCCGCTGCATTCGGGACCGCCCTGATTGTGATGGTTGTTGATATTGTTAACCAGCAGGTCCACTCAGCAGGTTCCCACTTAGGAATCCAAGCCGGCTTTGGCTTCTGCCTAATGATCCTATTAATATCATTAGTACTTAGCCGCAAGCTCTACCACAAAATCAACGCTGAATAATTAAAGGTCCTAGGCTAAAGGCTATAATGCCCTTTAAGTATACAGATGAAATAGAAAATTCATCTTATACTTGGAGGGCATTT
>CALVFC010000131.1 GCA_944326735.1 uncultured Limosilactobacillus sp.
ATACCGAAACAAGTATTCATTCACGTTTCGAATATAATCCCTGGAAAATCCTCGCTAAACTGGTTCCGGGTTCATTTAACTTTGACCAGATGCCAAAGGGCCAGCCCAACATTTACATTGGGATGTTGCTGATGATGGGACTCGTTCTCTACCTGCTTGACCGTAAAATCAAGTGGTCCCAACGACTACTGGCATTACTGGTAACGGCGTTTATGGTCTTGTCATTCTGTTATGAACCACTCGACCTACTCTGGCACGTTGGTCAATTCCCCGTCTGGTATCCTTCGCGCTTTTCATTTATATTCTGCTTCTGGGTAATCATGCTAGCGGCCAAGACATTGCCGTCTAATGCAGCAGTCCCTAAGTGGCAGATCAGCGTTCTGGTTGTTTTAACGGCGGCCATTACCTACTATGTCCACACGTTGCACCTCTCATACATCTCACCGAACCAGATTGCCATTGGCTTTGCCTTTGCTGTAATCAGCATCGCTTACCTGGTAATTCCACGCCGGTATTCACCATTGATGTATGACCTGCTATTTATTGTTCTGGTGATTGCCGATGTTGCCACCAGCGCTTTGGTCTCGCTCAGCCACCTGGCCTACGTTAGCCAACCAGAATTTGGTAATTATACGACCGCGTTAAACGCCGCAATCGCCAAGGTGCCAACCAGTGACCACGAATTTCACCGGGTCGCCAAGACAATCATGCGCACCAAGGATGACCCCCTGCAAAGTGGTTTCAACAGTGGTGATCACTTTGGTTCCACACTCGAACCCCAACAACCAGCATTTATGGGCGCAATTGGTCAGCCTGACGGTGATGGTTTTATCTCATACGCCAACGGTACGCAGGTGTCCGATGCGCTTTTGGGCTTTGATTACACATTAAGTGCTAGTGAGAATCGCGATCATTCTGACTTGCCATTCTCTGGCTACCGTCCCGACTGGTTCTCCCAGCAGCCACTGGCAATTACCCACGGCATTGGAGTCCGGAAAAGCCGCCAGGCGTTGCCATTAGCATTCGGGGCCAATAAACAAATCCTCACCCTGGGGCACGCGACCCTCGACCCCCTGAATTACCAATCGCAGATATTCCAAGCACTGGCGGGAAAGCCGGTCAACAAGCCGCTATTCAACGTACAAAACTTTACGAGTGTTGACTTTATCAATGTCCAGTCAGCACAACAAATTACTGGCACAACGTTTAAGAAACGGGACCTCAGCCAACCAGCTATGGTCCGCCTGAAGTTTACGCCGCCAACGAACGGGTCATACTATTTGACACTGGGGCCGGCCGTTAAGGACAACGCCACCATCAGTTTGAATAACAAGCGGTTTAGCCAGTATAGTACCTACCGGAATACCGTCGTGCTGAATATTGCTAACCACCATAAGAAGCGACCGGTGATCATCACGTTACGGCTGAAGAAGAACAGTCTCTGGATGGAAAACGTGAGCCTTTACCAACTCAACCAGCGGGCGTTTAATGCTAGTTTGAAAGTTCTCCAACGTTCGCCATTCAAGATTAACCACATGAGTGCGACAACCATTGAGGGGCACGTCAAACTCCACCGTGGCCAGTCCGTGCTGATGACGACGATTCCAGCAGCAACCGGATGGCACGTTAAAGTCGATGGGCAGACTGTTGATCCGCAAACGGTTCTGGGTATTTTCATGGCCATTCCGATGACTAGTGGATCCCATACAGTCGTCTTCCACTATCGCCCACCGTACCTGATTCTGGGAACGATCATTTCAATTATCTGCCTAGTGACTGCCTTGGTGATCGTTCGTCGTCAACAAAAACAGACTAGTAAAAACTAAATGAGTATCCAAAAAGGCCCTTAGATCCGTGTTACCGAATCTAAGGACCTTTCATATTTGTTGTTAGTCGGTCCGCTTAACACCGAAAATCAATGAGATTACCAGTACTAAGATGACCGCACCGATCACCGATGGAATGATGGCCATGCCAGCAACCTGGGGACCCCAGGAGCCTAAAATGGCTTCACCGATTGAGGAACCAACCAGCCCGGCAATGATGTTGGCAATCACGCCCATCGCGCCACCGCGGTGAGTAATTGCCCCAGCGACTAAACCGATCAATCCACCAACAATTAATACCCACAGCCAATGCATAAGCATAACCCCCTTTATTCTTCTACGCAGTCTTTAACGTCTGCCACTTTATCCTTGGCCTTACCCTTCGCTTTACGAGCTTTTCCGGCCAATTCAGTTTTCTTATCGCCGGTTATTTTACCCTTAGCTTCTTTGTAAGTACCAACGATCTGATCTTTAATTCCGTGTTTATCGCTAACCATAGTTAAAACCTCATTTCTATGTAGTCGTAGTGTAATCACAACAGCTGCTCCGGTCAGCTATGACTAGTGTCATTTGATAATTCTAATTATACGGGACCATTGTGCATATGGGAATAAAATCCGGTGAGCTTACACTTTCCTTAAGGTCTTTTAGAAATAATTGGCAGGGAAGACACAGAAAAAACATTGTCGCGTCACCAATTCAAAAAGGACGTCCAGTGCCAGCATCGCTGAACACTAAACGTCCTTAATTATTTTATAGTGACATTGCCGTCACGGACCCTTTATTCCCAGTATTCTTCGTAACGTTGAGAAGCCCCGGTCGATGCATCCGCCTTGTTATCAGCGTGATCATCAGAGTCTTTCTTTAACCCGGCAACTTCTGGGGTGTCATCGCCATCTTCGTGCTTGAAGTGGAAGATAGGGCCATCAGTCCGTGGGTTATAGTCAACGGTCGTAATTAAGCCAGAGAAGAACCATTCATCAATATCGTTAACGTGGTAGTTAATGCCGTCCTTAATGACCTCCATTACCGGGTCAATCGGTTGGTCCTGACGAGCAAAGCCCTGGGAAAAGCCATGGTGAACTTCTGTCGAGCCATACACTTTGCCGTAGAACTTAATGCCGCCACCATTTTCCAGGCCAAATTCTTTCTTAAACCATTCGTGTGCCGCGTCGGTGATAATTAATTTCATTATTTCACATCCCCTCAGTTTCTGCCTTTAATGATAGCACTTTCATAACAACTTGTGAGAGTCTTCTGCTCACAATCGAAATAAAAAGGTCCTCCCTGGCTTGCACCAGGAAGGACGTAGAAATGATTACTTAACGTCGATGATCTTAACCTTCATCGTACCGTTTGGAATTTCAATTTCAACTTCTTCACCAATCTTGTGACCAAGCAGACCCTTAGCCATTGGTGATTCGTTAGAGATCTTACCGTTCAGAGGATCGGATTCGGATTCACCAACAATTTGGTAAGTTTCTGGATCTTCGTCAGGTAGTTCCTTAAAGGTTACCGAACGACCCATTGAAACTTCGTCCTTGGCAACATCTTCATTATCGATGATTACCGCGTATTGGAGCATGTTTTCAATTTGGGCAATCCGGTTTTCAACAAAGGCCTGTTCATCCTTAGCTGATTCGTATTCGGAGTTTTCAGAAAGGTCCCCGTAACTGCGGGCAATCTTAATACGTTTGATAACTTCTGGACGACGCTTCAGCTTCAAGTCTTCTAATTCTTGTTCCAGCTTGGCCTTACCATCGCTGGTCATTGGGTAAGTTTTTTCTTCAGCCATACTAAATACTCCCTCATTTATTATTGGCAACATAATTGTCGCCGTATTTATAGACATCATTTACTCTTTTGTAAATAAAAGTTTGCTGCCATTTATCACGGAACCAGTATACAGCACCTTGCCCCTATCGACAACATCTTTTTAAGATTGAAACGACAAAAGGGGGAGCATGACAGAAGTCATTTATGACTTCGTCTTCATGCCCCCGTCGACGCGTAGCTAGTCTTTAGAAAGCACAAAGAGGGCTCTAGCGTTCGGATTTTGCGAACACTAGAGCCCCTTTGTGTACTGCGCTATAGCATTTTTAACTATGTAGGGGGACCTATGTCACATCCCCCTATTGTTTAATTATTATTAACGGACTTCTGCCCCTAATTGGCTCGTCAAGTACTTCGTAACCTTGTCAAAGGCAGCGTTAACCTGGTCTTCCTTCAGGGTGTCGTGGTCATCCTGGTAAGTCAAGGTGTAAGCCAACGACTTCTTCCCTACTGGCAAGTGGTTGCCACTGTAAACATCGAACAGGTGGACATCCTTCAGGAA
>CALVFC010000132.1 GCA_944326735.1 uncultured Limosilactobacillus sp.
TTCAACACTCAACGAGCTTATGCATCAAGAAACGGCTTAACCGCGGAAAAATTCCGCGGTCAAGCCGTATAGATTTTATATTTAAACTGTATACTTGACGGGCCCTAGTGCCGATCTGCATCGGGCTTTTTCAGTAGGAGTGTTCAGTTGTGATGTGCAGGTTATGCCTTAGCCGTCTGAGCATCGGCGGCGTTTTGAATGTTGTGCTCGTCCATGTAGTTAATAATTTCTTGGATAGTCATAAATGGAACGTTAAGTTGTTCAGCTAGCTTGGCTAAATCGTTGCGGCGGGCCATGTGGCCGTCATCTTTCAATACTTCAATGATGACGGCAACGGGAGCTTTACCCGCCAAGAAGGCGAGGTCAACTGATGCTTCAGTATGGCCAATCCGGTCCCGCAGTCCGTGTGGTTGGGCATATAACGGTTGGATGTGGCCAGGGTGGTTAAAGTCACTAGCTTTGGCATCACTTTTAGCAATCTGGTTAATGGTAGCGGCACGGTCAAAGGCAGATACTCCGGTTGTGACGCCTGTGGCTTCAAAAGTTCCGTCGGCAGTAATCATAAATGGTGTTTGGTTAGGGTCAGTACTGTGTTCAACCATTTTCTTGAACCCTAGCTTATGAGCACGTGCTTCCGTCATTGGTACACACATGAGGCCGTTAGCTTCCTTTAACATGGTGTGAACAGTTTCTGGGGTAATACCTTCACCCAGGGCAACCAGGTCACCTTCATTTTCACGATCTTCGTTATCAGCCAAGATAATGAAGCCGCCGTTCCGTAATTGAGTGAGTCCTTCTTCAACAGTTGCAAAATTCATTTAAATCGCTCCTTTGAAATTGCTAGGTAACAGACATCTCGTTCGAACGTGGCTTTATAGTAACGAACAATTTGATTTAAATCAACCCTAATTTAAAATAAATTACGAACGATAGACTGACTTAAAACGATATTTATTAGTTAAAAAAGGAACTTTAGCATTGAAGAAACAAATGAAACCATTATTGCAGAATATGAAAAAAGTTTGAAAATCATTCACGACAAATTGAGCTTTTCCTAAATTGTGTTATTATCAAGTTTAAATTCAAAAAGATGGAGAGAGTTATTAATGAAAAAACGTTATAGCCTATCCTTAAAGAAGTTTATTAAGGATTTACGTGCTTTAGTGAAGCCATACCAACCTGCAATGTGGCCATTGGCAGGGGTAATGGTAATTTTCTTGGCTTTATCATTTATTGTTGGTTTTTATGCCCAAAGTGCAACCAGCTCTGTTGGAATGGCCATCATGATGTCGATGTACGGGATGGCATCCCCAGCAGCAATTGGTTTGTCTGTTCTTGAAATCATTCTTGCCATTGTTATCTTGCTGGCCCTTTCATTCTTCTACTCGTTCTTTACGACAGCGGTAGAATTTACTTACCAAGATCGTCTGCGGCACCCTGAACAAGTTGTTTCTGCTGGTGCGGTTTGGATGCACTACAAGCACCTGCGGAAGAATCAATTATGGCGGATTATCTTATACATGGGATTGTTCCTGTTTCTGTGGACATTGCCACTAGATATTGTCTCTGGTTTAGTTGCTAAGAATGGGATTTTAGTAATGATCTGCCGGATTGCTAACGACTTGATCCTGATTTGGAAGGGCGTTGAATATTCTCAAGCTAACTTCCTTTACCGGGACAAGCAACCACAATTCCTTGGTCAGTCAATGCGTCATTCTTTGACTGCTAGCCGGCGCTTCATGGGTGGTCGGAAATGGAATTATATTCTTCTGATGCTCGTGACGGTAGTTATTCCTGTTGTTATCTGGGAAGTTATCTTCGGTGGCTTAATGTGGTGGGGAATTTACACCGCTACAAACGCCCTCATTTACATTGGCTTAGCAGTGATGATTTTAGGCTTTGCCTTCTACCTGCCAGTTATGTTGGCTGCTCCGGCCCTGTACTATGAACAAGCACAGGAAACGGCGCAAATGAACGAAGTCTTTGCTGGTACCTTCAAGCCGGTTGCCGAATTGACTGGTGAAGCATATGTTCATGATGTGTACGTTCCAAAGAAGAAGCACAAAGAGGATAAGAAGCCTGATCCAGTTGCCAAGGATCAAAAGAAATAATGATGATAACGGCTGCCTTTAAGGTGGTCGTTTTTTGTTGAGGGTTGACAGTGACTAGTGTTCATGGTTAAAATAACGGCAACAATAAAGGCAATGACGTAATCACAGTAGCTAGTTAGTCGGACATTGAGAAACTTAGCGGTCGCTGTAAGCTAAGCAATGCTAGTTAGCAAATTACAATTACTGAGCCTTTCAGTAATGAACGGATCGTCTCGTTATCGACTAGAGAGGCAGTTAGCAATAGCTGCAAATCAAGGTGGTAACGCGGTAAATCGTCCCTGACTTCATTTTGAAGTTAGGGATTTTTTCGTTCTATATGGAGAAATGGAGGCAGATAGGATGAACATAATTGATGAATTGGAATGGCGGGGCGCCATTAATCAAACCACTGATAAGGAAGCGCTCAAGAAGTTAACGGAAGAGAAGTCAATTGGCCTGTACTGTGGGACTGACCCAACTGGTGATAGTTTACATATCGGTCACTTGATTCCTTTCATGATCTTGAAACGGTTCCAATTGGCTGGTCACAAGCCAGTGATTATCATCGGTGGTGGAACTGGTGCCATTGGTGATCCTTCTGGTCGGAAGACGGAACGTGAACTAAAGACAGAATCCCAACTGGACCACAACAAAAAGGCCCTGACCAAGCAAATGGAGAAGTTGTTCGGTACAGAGAACTTTACGATTGTTGATAATTACACCTGGTTACATAAGTTAACTATGATTGACTTCCTGCGGGACTACGGGAAGCTGTTCAACGTTAATACGATGTTAAACAAGGAAGTCGTTGCATCTCGCTTAGATTCAGGAATTTCCTTTACTGAATTTACCTACCAGATTCTCCAAGCCATCGACTTCTTACACTTATATGAAAATAATGATGTTCAACTTGAAATTGGTGGGTCTGACCAGTGGGGTAACATCACCTCGGGAATTGATTTAATCCACAAGATTAAGGGACCAGAAACTAAGGTATATGGTTTAACGATTCCATTGATGCTGAAATCTGATGGAACCAAGTTTGGTAAGACTGCGGGTGGTGCTGTCTGGCTTGACCCAGAGAAGACTTCACCATACGAGTTCTACCAGTTCTGGATTAACCAGGATGACCGTGATGTTGTTAAGTACTTGAAGTACTTTACCTTCTTATCCAAGGATGAAATTGATGCGTTGGCTGAAAAAGTTAAGACTGAACCTTGGAAGCGGGAAGCTCAACGTCGCTTAGCCGAAGAAGTTACTAAGTTTGTTCATGGCGAAGAAGGATTAGCCGAAGCCCAACGGATTAGTAAGGCACTGTTCTCAGGGGATGTTGCTGATCTTTCTACTAAGGAAATTGAACAAGGCTTTAAGAACATGCCATCTATGGACATTAGCAGTGAGAAGAAGAACATCATTCTTTGGCTTGTTGATGATACAAAGATTGAACCTTCACGTCGGCAAGCGCGAGAAGACGTTCAAAACGGTGCCATTCATATTAACGGTGAAAAGGTTGACGACGTTGATGCAGAAATCGACCCAAGTAGTCATTTCGATGGCAAGTTTGTTATCGTTCGTAAGGGTAAGAAGCGTTACTTCTTAGCTCGCGTAAAATAAGTTAAAATCTAATTGTTCATGAAATAGAGCACCTAGACCAATTTGGCCCGGGTGCTTTATTTATTTCAACTAAATCTGGCGAACATTATTTTGAAATATAATTGTAATGTTCCTACTTTTAAAAAGAGAACGATTTTCTTCAAAATTGGTGCTTGACGAAGAGGACCCTAGAAGGTATAGTAGTTAACGTTGTCGCAAGGGATTAACAATTTTGCTTCTAACTTAATTAGAAAAAGTTGTTGACAGATTGCTGACAACCCGATATACTATAAAAGTTGCTTGTCAGAGCTCATTTCAATGGCAGTCAAAAATAACTTAAAATTTGTTCTTGACTTTGATGATAAGCTTCTGATATAATATTAAACGTCAGTTAGCACTTAGTTGCTGACTGAGGTAGACCTTTGAAAACTGAACAAAGTTTTGACGAAC
>CALVFC010000133.1 GCA_944326735.1 uncultured Limosilactobacillus sp.
GATATAGTATAATTAGATCGTAAGCAATATCACCTGAACACTGAGGGGGAATGCCTAAATGGAATATGCAGGAAAGTCGCCTGAACTCTGGGCAGCAATTGACAGAGAAGAACAACGTCAGCAGGATACGATCGAACTGATCGCGTCGGAAAACATTGTCTCAAAGGAAGTGCGCGAGGCACAGGGATCCGTCCTGACCAACAAGTACGCGGAAGGATACCCCGGCAAGCGTTACTACGGTGGATGCCAGTACATTGACCAGGTTGAACAGCTGGCCATCGATTACGCCAAGCAGCTGTTCGGGGCCGAATACGTCAACGTTCAGCCACACTCCGGCTCTCAGGCCAACATGGCGGTCTACCAGGCCCTCCTCAAGCCCGGTGACAAGATCCTCGGAATGGGGATGGACGCTGGTGGTCACCTGACTCACGGTGCCAAGGTTAACTTCAGCGGGAAGGTCTACCAGTCCTTCAGCTACGGCTTGGATCCGGAAACCGAATTGCTGGACTACGATCAGATCCGCTCAATTGCGGAAAAAGTTCAACCCCAGCTGATCGTGGCAGGGGCCTCGGCCTACAGCAAGATCATCGACTGGCAGCAGTTCCGTGAAATTGCTGATGAGGTTGGTGCCTACCTGATGGTCGACATGGCCCACATCGCCGGGCTGGTCGCCACGGGTGCCCACCCGAGTCCGGTTCCGGTGGCCGACGTGGTAACCACCACGACCCACAAGACTTTGCGGGGCCCACGGGGCGGGATGATCCTCTCCAAGTCAGCTAAATTAGGGAAGAAGATCAACTCGGCCCTCTTCCCGGGAACTCAGGGTGGCCCGCTGGAACACGTGATCGCGGGGAAGGCCCAGGCATTCTATGAGGACCTGCAGCCGCAATTCACCGACTACATCAACCAGGTCGTAAAGAACGCGGCCGCCATGGCTGACGAATTTACCAAGTCCGATACCGTGCGGGTCGTCTCCGGGGGAACCGAGAACCACCTGATGATCATCGACATCACCAAGACCGGGCTCACTGGGAAAGACGCTCAGGACCTGCTGGATTCGGTTCACATCACGACCAACAAGGAGTCGATTCCAAACGACCAGCGGAGCCCATTTGTCACCAGTGGTTTGCGGATCGGGACGCCGGCAATTACTAGCCGGGGCTTCAAGGAAGCTGATGCTCGGCAGGTAGCCGACCTGATTGTCAAGCTCCTGAACAACTCGACAGACCAGGTAGTCATTGATGATGTCGCGGCCCAGGTCCACGAATTGACAACTAAACACCCAATTACTGAATAGGATAAACGACCGGCAGCAGATAAAGTTGCCGGTCGTCTTTTGTACTGGTGCGATGAGGGATCACGTTTTTAGCACAAGGCCGCGCTTCTAGCCCGATGATGTGATACAATAACTATGAATGCTGTAAAACAGCAGCAGATCTAATCAGGCCTGGGTGCGGCCCAGCGGTGATCGCCTGACCGCTTAAAATTCTAATCAGAATAGCACTTAGTTAAGATACAAAGGAGAGTTTTGACATGATTCAAACAATCGATTTGAAAAAGGGTATGGTCTTTGAACGTGATGGTAAGCTGTTAAAGGTTCTGCAAATCAACCACCACAAGCCAGGTAAGGGTAACACGCTGATGCAGATGGACATCCAAGACCTGCGTTCCGGTTCCATTGTTCACACCACGATGCGTCCTTCCGAAAAGGTTGAACAAGTTAACGTTGACAAGCGTTCTGCTCAATACCTTTACGACGAAGGTGACAACGCAGTATTCATGGACCTTGAAACTTACGACCAATACACCTTGAGCCATGACCTGCTGGGTGACGACAAGAACTACCTTGTTGAAAACATGAAGGTTACCCTGAACTTCGTCAACGGTGACATTATTGGTGTTGAACTGCCAACCACGGTTGAACTGACGGTTGCCCACACTGAACCAATGATCAAGGGTGCTACCATCGATGGTGGTGGTAAGCCAGCTACGATGAACACTGGTTTGGTTGTTAACGTTCCTGCCTTCATCAAGGACGGCGACAAGCTGATCATCAACACTACTGATGGTAGCTACAAGTCACGTGCTTAATAATTGAGTGTTTTCCTATAATAAATAAAAACTCCTTCTCATTGAGAGGGAGCTTTTATTTTAAATACGTTTTTTGCCGGTTACCTTGCTATAGAATTGGAGCGCAAAGCTATATGGACCGGAGCCAAACATAAGTGCGAGAATTGCTATTTTCTTTTTGATTGGATATCTCTTATCTTTCAGAACTGTTTTGCTATTTTCTCTAATAAAACTAACAATTTTTTTCTGTATTCTTTCTTGTTTATGGCCGACCAATTGGTTCATAAGACTGAGATAGATGGACATTTTAGCAGCTGCAGTGGCAGTACTAAGCTCTGGAAAGCGGTGATTAACACTAGATGCCATTTTATTAGCCATTGTAATAGCGTCTAACATAGCTGGATTGAATTTTTGAGAAAGGGTGGTATTTTCATGAATCTGATAGAAGTATTTTGAATGAAATCCGCATTCGACGGATGAAGATTGTTCAAATAATTGGTAAATTGCACCAAGATCTTCATAAATCACGTGCTCAGGGAAAAAATGTTCTGAGAATAACTCCCTTTTACCAAGTTTTGTATAGGCACAAGTGTTAACTAGTTGATCATGACACATCATGTTTAAGCATTGTTCTCCACTGAGGGTTTGATTAGTACCATTTCCTTTATTGATTCGACGATTAGTAGCAGTGTACTCTTCTGTGAAAGAGCAGATTGCTAATGGTGACTTAAAGTGATTATTCTTTAACAGATTGAACAAGTATTCAACGTAGTCAGTAGTAACATAATCATCAGCGTCAACAAAGGTAATATAATCACCGTGAGCATGCCGAATACCATTGTTACGGGCTGCACCTTGTCCTTGGTTATCTTGAGAAATAACAACAATTCGCGGATCATTTTTTTGAAATTTATTAATAATACTGCGTGTCGAGTCACATGAGCCGTCATCGACTAGAATAATTTCTAGATTATGGTAAGATTGTTTAGTTACAGAATTTAGACATTGCTTGATATACTTTTCAACGTTGAAAAACGGAATTATTACGGAAATTAAGGGTTGGGTGGTCATTACTTCCTCCTACATCAGATTATATTAGTCAGTTAAAAAATTTAAGGATAAATCTATGGATAATTTTTCTTTCACCCTAGCAAAAATACTGCGGCGTATCAAACCAATGAGTTCAGTGAGTCGCAAGTATAACGTGTATCGTCATAAGAAAATAATGGGGAAACTTCAACCATTTTTCGATAGAGCATTGATGAGTGCTAAAAATACTCAGAATAGCATACCACAAAAGAAAAAAGTAATCTGGCTTTTTTGGTGGCAAGGTATAGAAGAAATGCCACCATTAGTTTTAAAATGCTATAAATCAATTCTTAAATATAGAGGTTCTTACCAGGTGATAGTAATAACTAAAGACAATATTCATGAATATGCAGCGTTGCCCTCATATATTTATGATAAAGTTGCTCAGCAGGAAATTACGCTCACCCATTTATCAGACATCTTACGCTTTAATCTACTAAGCCAATATGGAGGACTGTGGATGGATAGCACACTGTTTGTTACAGGAAGTCTTGACCAGATAAGAATCGATCAACTTTTTACTTGCAGTGGCTACGATAGTAATAATATGTTTAATGTTTCTGCTGGTCGTTGGACAGGCTTCCTTATCGGTGGTCCCAGTAATTTAGAAATATTCATATTTATGAACGAATTTTTCCTAAATTATTGGAAAACTAATGATAGTCTGTTAGATTATTTTTTGATTGATTATGCATTGAACTTTGCGTGGCTAAATAACTTAAGTAGCTTACAGAATATTAGTTATGCTAATCAAAATGTAGATCCACAAATGTTTAAGTTAGAAGAC
>CALVFC010000134.1 GCA_944326735.1 uncultured Limosilactobacillus sp.
GCGCGAACTTACAGATCAAGAAATAGTTAGAAGAGAAAAAGTAGAACAATAAAAATGAGGAGCGCTGCTGAGAAAGCTTTTAAACGCGCTTTTACTGGTTTCATTACTCCACTTCAAGATAAGCAGCAATCGTCACAGATCTTTCTCAAGCGCCGTTTTGACCCGGCCAGTCCAGGGCTCACCAATGCGGGTCTCCATAAATACCTGCGCCGTGACCAAGAATACCTTGGCTTTTCCTGTGCACCAAAGTACCTTCATCAAGCGTATGTCATCCACTACCTCGCTACTCATCGAACGGCGACTGACCAAGAGCTAGAAAGCCAGCTCAACCTCGACCCCGCCTCGTTAAGCTATTATCGCCACCGCTTAACTAGCGACTAATTGCATTAATATAAAAATCCAGGATGCTACTGGTTACTAGTAGTATCCTGGATTCCATTTTTAAAGGTAATCTTCGTATTGTTCAAGTAAATCTTGCATCTCACTATCAGTGGGCTCAATGTCGAGATAATGGTGAAGCTCAGCGACTAGCTCATCATTCTCCCCCATCGTTTGGTAATAGTAAATTAATTCTTTCAGGAATGTCGGATCGTCCTGATAAGCAGGCAAAGCAGCCTGGTAGTATTTCCCCGCCATGTCATATTGTTCCAGCCGGTCATATGACTTTGCCAGGTTCCAGTAAATTTGGGGATCCACTTCGTCATCCTTAATTAACGGCAACAACAACTTAACATTATCCTGGTCGTTATGCTGGTGCAGTAGGAAGTTACTATACTGCAGAGTAATGGTTAAATTATCAGGATCCAGCCCGTGGGCTTTTTGTAAATACTTATTCATCAGTTTGTGGTTCCCCAGGTGGCTGGTAATTTCTGCTGCCTGAGCATACAAGCGTGCATTGTATTGGTCAACCCCTAGTCCTTCTTGGACCGTCTTCAATGCTGGCTGGTATTGATTTTCCTTAACGTATGCATTTGCTAGTTCAGGATAGGCAGACGCGTATTGCGGATCGTCTTTAATGAGGTCCTGAAAGCCACTAATTGCTTCTTTAGTCTGACCCAGTTGCAGCTCCGTTAGCGCCGTTTGGAAACGAATGTCAGATGTTTGATACTGGGGCTGCACCTGCTTAAGATAGCCCAATGCCTGTTTAAACTGGCCGGACTGGGCATAGGACATTCCCAAACGACCCGCAATATCAACTTTGGCAAAATCGGTATACCCACTTTTAATCAGGGCAAAGTAGTAGTTGATTGCTTCGTCAAAACGGCCCAACAAGTAATAAAATTCACCGAGCGCAAACTGCACTGCCGGCTCATCTGGGGCAATTTGGTATGCTTCTTTGAGTTTTTCCTCGGTTACTTCAAACTCATTTTCTGTTTGGTATAAGTCCGCAGCAACCAATAGTGATTGCAGATATGCATCAGAACTCGGCTTAATTTGGGCCAGGTACGACAATGCCTCATCGTTATGGCCGTCATTAATTGCTAGTTCCGCTAACGAGGTGCGTAATTCATCTTCGTCGGGGTACTTTTTTAATAAGTGCAAGTATATTTCACGTGCCTGTTGACTCATGCCCAGGCCGTACAGTTCCTCTGCCAGACTGTATAGCATATCGTCATCGTCATGCTCTAAAGCCTGCTTAAAATCACGATTGGCCGCCGTTAAGTCTTGTTTTTGAATGTCAGCCAACATTTGTTCTGAATAGGTCATCGTTACGTTCCTCCCGTCAACATCGTCTTATGCTTGTTAAATAGTCGCGGATGGTGAAATAGGCAAAGAAAAAAGCTGTGACAAACGCCACAGCCATCATTGTTAAGTAAAAAGATTACTTAACAGCATCCTTTAAAGCTTTACCAGGCTTGAATGCTGGTACCTTGCTTGCAGGAATGTGGATTTCTTGACCAGTTTGTGGGTTACGGCCCTTACGAGCAGCACGTTGACGTACTTCAAAGTTACCGAAACCGATCAATTGAACCTTTTCACCCTTAGCTAATGATGCTTGGATTGAACTGAAGACAGCGTCAACAGCAGCAGTAGCATCCTTCTTAGTTAAGCCAGTTGCACTTGCAACGTTGGCTACTAATTCAGCTTTGTTTGCCATTCGATTTCACCTCCAACATTTAACGGAAGCATACGCTCACGCTAATGGTGTTAATTTTGAGTGGTCCAAAATTAACGAAATATACGATGACCTCGTATCATTTCATTGTTAAGGTTAGCATAGTGAAACCCTTATGACAAGCGGTTCTACGGCTTTTTCACAAAATAAACCAAAACATCAAACATTATTGACGTTTTCGTTTAATTAAATGAATTGGTGTGCCCGAAAAGTCAAATGACTGCCGGATTTGATTCTCCAAATAGCGTTCATAGGAGAAGTGCATAAGGTCCGGATCATTGACAAAGATAACGAATGTCGGTGGTTGGACAGCCACTTGTGTTGCGTAGTAAACCCGCAAACGCCGACCGTTTTGGGTAGGGGTCGGGTTGGCAGCTAGTGCATCCATCAAGACATCATTCAAGACAGACGACTGGACACGCAAGCGGGCATGATCATAAGCTTCTTCAACCATCTTTGGCAACTGGCTCAGCCGCTGTTTGGTCTTTGCAGAAACGAAAATGATTGGGGCATAAGACAAGTACTGGAACTCATGGCGAATCAAGTTTGTGAAATCCGTCATTGTGCGGTGGTCCTTGTTAGGAATCGTATCCCATTTGTTAACCACAATAATCACCGCTTTACCGGCCTCATGCGCATAACCGGCAATATGTTTATCTAGTTCACGCAGGCCCTCTTCAGCGTTGAGGACTACTAGAACCACGTCGCTGTCATCGATTGCCCGCATGGACCGCATCAATGAATAACGTTCGGTATTTTCATAGATCTTACCCTTTTTACGAATACCAGCAGTATCCACCATAGTAAATTGTCGACCATCATCCGCCGTAAAACTGGTGTTGATGGCGTCACGCGTGGTACCGGCAATATCGGAGACAATTACCCGATGTTCACCCAGCAAGGCATTGACCAAGGAAGACTTACCAACATTGGGCCGACCAATAAATGAAAAGTGAATCGTATTATCATCGTCGTTATCTGCGGTTTCTGGGAAGTGGTTAATGACCGCATCCAGGAGATCACCTACGCCGACTCCATGGACACCAGAAACAGGATATGGTTCACCTAATCCTAAGGAGTAAAAGTCATAAACATCACTCCGCCGTTCAGGGTTATCGACTTTATTTACTGCTAAAATAACGGGCTTATCGGAACGGTAAAGGATCCGGGCAACTTGCTCATCAGCATCAGTGACCCCATTTTCAATGTCAGTGACGAGAATGATGACATCAGCTTCATCAATGGCAACCTCCGCCTGTTGACGAATCTGGGTTAAGAGTTGCTGATCAGACATCTCAATACCACCAGTATCAATTAAACTGAAGTGCTTGCCCAACCATTCAGCATGTGCATAAATCCGGTCCCGCGTTACGCCAGGAGTATCCTCAACAATCGAAATCCTCTCACCAGCAATCCGGTTAAATAAGGTCGATTTACCGACGTTCGGCCGACCAACAACCGCGACAATTGGATTAGCCAATTGACAACACCTTCCTTCCCTATTTGATAAATGAAATGGGGTCCGTAACATCATCCTGTCACAGACCCCATTATTGATAGAAATATTAAACTACCAGTGGATTACTTAAGACCCTTCAATTGGTCACCAATCAAGTCACCCATTGAGAAGCCACTTTCTTCTTCTGGAGCGTTGTTCATGAAGTTCCGGTTGTTGTTACGACGAGGACGACGTGAACGACGGTTGTTGTTGTCGTTGTCTTCATCCTTTGGACGTTCTTCAAGAGCCTTCATGGACAAACCTAAA
>CALVFC010000135.1 GCA_944326735.1 uncultured Limosilactobacillus sp.
GTATTCTGAATATCCTCACAGTTTTCCATAGTAAGTTTTGTACCTGCCTCACAAACTATCTCACCTGTAAGTGGGTCAATAACAACCGTTTGGCATGGGCAGCCTTAGCAACTTCTGCCGCCTGCTGGCTAGTTGAATGGTAATAGCTGTGCGCCATCTTTGCTTCATTCTTGGCAAAGGTACTTTCATGAACCAGGACGTCAGCATTCTCCGCTAAGGTAATGGCATTCTTAGTCTGGCGGGTATCACCCATGATGGCAACGATCCGTCCAGGTTGTGGCTGACCAATATAATCATGGCCGTCAATGGTACGGCCGTCATCTAAAGTAACTGTCTTACCAGCCTTAAGCTGTCCATACAGTGGTCCTGATGGCACATGATCAGCCTTCAGTTTATCGACTAGCAATTCACCAGGGTGATCGGCCTCTTCAATTCGGTAACCATAGCAAGCGATCTTATGATCAAGATGCATTGTCGTAACCTTAAAGCCATTCTTGTCAAATAAAACCTGATCATGATCGATTTCCACGAAATGCAGTGGGTAACTCAGACGCGATTCACTAACCTGTAAAGCCGTCAGGACGAAGCGCTTGATTCCTACCGGTCCATAGATAGTGAGCGGTTCATTACCACCTTGAAAAGAACGCGAGCTTAACAGACCAGGCAAACCGAAAATATGATCACCATGCAAGTGAGTAATAAATATTTTGCTGATTTTCCGAGGACGAATTGTTGTCCGTAGAATTTGGTGTTGAGTGGCTTCCCCAGCGTCAAATAACCAAACTTCATTCAATTCTTCCAGTAAACGCAACGCAACACTGGTAACATTTCGCTGTTTACTAGGTGAACCGGCTCCCGTACCTAAAAACTCTAGTTGCATGTTTTTTTTCTCCTTATCTTTTAAACCATGGCTATTGAATAAACTCAAACGCAAATTTATCAATCCGGACCATGTCGCCGTCTTTAATTCCCGCTTTACGAAGAGCGTCATCAACTCCCATATGACGAAGCTGACGTGCAAACCGCAGCTGACTATCCTCGTGAGTCAAGTCGGTCATCTTAAACAACCGTTCCAGCTTGTCCCCACTCAGAACCCATGTACCGTCATCGTCACGATCAATGGTAAAGTCAGGCGTACCCTTTTCTGGGGCCGCAGCTTTATATGTTGCGGTAAGCTGTTCATCATGGCTCTCGCTATCGAATGCCGGTGTCTGGTCTAACAAGTCGGCTGTCAATTGCATCAGCTGTTTAACACCATCATGGGTCACAGCCGAAATCGGAAAGATTTGTGGTTGCTTTTCCAAAGTGTCGTCAGCAGCTAACTGCTTCTTAAAGTGTTCTAAGTTCTTCTGGGCATTAGGCAAATCCATCTTAGTGGCGACGACAATTTGCGGACGCTTTAATAATTCCGGATCATAGTTTGCCAACTCATGGTTAATCTGCCGGTACCGTTCGATTCCTTGATCGGGATCTTCAGCGCTCATATCAACCAGGTGAAGCAAAACCCGTGTCCGTTCAATGTGCCGCAGGAACTTCAATCCTAGGCCAACGCCCTTAGAAGCCCCTTCAATCAGCCCAGGCATATCAGCCATCGCAAAGTCCCGACCATCAGGAAGAAGGACCATACCAAGATTAGGAACCAGGGTGGTAAATTCATAAGCGGCAATCTTAGGCTTAGCACCCGTCACAACAGACAGCAGCGTTGATTTACCAACCGAAGGGAAGCCGACTAAACCAACATCAGCCAGCATCTTCAATTCCAATTCAACATAGCGATCTTGTCCCGGCTCACCATTCTCGGCAATTTCTGGAGCTGGATTTTTGGCACTGGCAAAGTGAATATTGCCACGACCGCCACGGCCACCTTTGGCGATTGTCAGTTCTTGACCATTTTTAACGAGGTCACCAATGATTTCACCAGTATCCAAGTCACGAACGGTCGTCCCCTGGGGCACCTTGATAACGGTATCTTCAGCACTGGGACCAGTCATTTGCTTGCTCATCCCATTGCCACCATTCTTAGCCTTGAAAATGCGGTGGTAACGAAAATCCATTAACGTCCGCAATCCTTCATCAACTTTAAGAATAATGCTTCCGCCACGGCCGCCATCACCACCTGATGGTCCACCATTAGGGACATATTTTTCCCGCCGGAAAGAAACCATTCCGTTACCGCCCTTGCCGGCGTGTGCTTCAATTTTAATTTGATCCACAAAAGTGTTCATTATTAATTTCTCCGTTCTTCAATCTAATAACTAGTATATTGAATAATTTAACAAGCGTCAAAATCAATCATGACTGCTCCCCTTAGCAACCTCTGCATTACCCTGCAACGATACTTTAATTAACTGGGCGGTTGGCCGATTAATGCCTAAACTGTGAATTTCATCAACTGATGCGTCCGCAATTTTACTGATCGACCCATACTTTTGTAATAATTTTGTCCGTGTCCGCGGACCGACACCCTTAATAGCATCAAGACGAGAAGCCAATGAATTTTTGGCATGAACACGACGGTGAAAGGTAATCGCAAAGCGGTGCACTTCATCCTGGATTCGCTGAACAAGATAAAAGCCCTGGCTGCGTGGATTCAGATTAATATGGTGGTCATCATCACCAAATAATAAGTCAGCCGTCTTGTGCTTGTCATTTTTCACCATCCCCACCACTGGGATATCCAAGTTAAGTTCATTTTCCAAGACATCCCGGGCAGCATTCATTTGCACGTCACCACCATCCATGAAGATCATATCAGGCATCCGCTGATTTTCCTTTAACAGGCGAGTATAGCGTCGCCGAATGACCTCTCGTGTACTAGCGGCTTCATCCGCATGATTAATGACTGTCTTTAGTTTGTACTTACGATAAAGTTTCTTAGCTGGTTTACCATCGACAAACACCACCATTGCACTGACAGGATCCGCACCTTGAATGTGGGAGTGGTCAAAGGCTTCAATTTTGTGCCCTGCTGGTAAACCTAACGCATCAGTAACTTCCTTCATTGCTCCGGTGGTCTTACTCTCATCCATTTCCAGTAACCGGAATTTTTCATCAAGCGTCAAATGCGCATTTTCCTTAGCCATGTTCATGAGGTCTCGTTTTTCGCCCCGTTCAGGAGTACGGACCGGGACCCCCAGGATTTCACTGATCTCTTGATTTGGCAAACCCTTAGGCAGGAAAATTTCCTTTGGCAAGATGTTATTCGGCCGATTATAGAATTGCAAAATAAAACTGGTCATTTCTTCGACTGCTGTATCGACAATCGGGAACAATCGTTTTTCCCGTTTCATCAAGCGCGCTTGGCGAATGAAAAAGACTTGAATCGATAACCATCCCTTGTCCATGTAGAAATTAAATAGGTCACGGGGGGTTTTATCATTGGAAATAATCTTCTGCTTTTCAACCGTCACCTTAATATAATGGAGCTGGTCACGGATTTTAGCAGCACGTTCGAATTCTAGATTGGCGGCCGCTTCATTCATTTCGGCAGTCAGTTTTTTCTTCACGTTCGCTGTATTCCCATTTAAAAAGGACTTGATGCGCTGAATTTGACGGTCATATTCTTCCGGGGGCACGGTCTTAAAACATGCACCCAAGCACTGCCCCATGTGGTAGTACAAACATGGTCGATGTTGGTAGCCGTTGCAGCGCCGGAGCGGGTAAACTTTCTGAATAAAGTGAAGCGTTTCTTCCGCGGCATAAACATTCGGATACGGGCCAAAGTAGTAGGCGCCATCTTTTTTTATCTGGCCAGTGATCTTAGTTTGCGGATCACGTTCATTGGTAATCTTGATGTATGGGTAACCTGTCCCCTGCTTCAAC
>CALVFC010000136.1 GCA_944326735.1 uncultured Limosilactobacillus sp.
ACTCAAGTGGCTGAAGAGGCGCCCCTGCTAAGGGTGTAGATCTCGAAAGCGGCCGTAGGATTAAAAAAAAAACTTCTCCGTTTTTTATGTTAACTGGACACTCACTAGCGATAAGGGTGTCCTCTTTATTTTTTTAATAGGTGGCGCTTAACTATGGCGACATGGTATGGCCTTAACTTTAATAATTAAATTAAATTTAGATTAGAGATTGACAATAGCATTTTAAGGAACTATACTCTAGCCAACATCAAGAAAAGAAATTAAGGAGTTCAAATCATGAGTTTTTCTAAAGCATCATTTAGTTACTATTATTATCAACCACGCTAGGGTTCACACCACACAGGTTGCGGGCTCTGGCTTAGTAACCTGTGTGGTTGATAATAACATGATTTACCAACCACGCAGCACATGTGAACACTGTGTGGTTGGATAAACTCCATTTAGCATTTTTATATTTGCTATAAAAATCCTCACAGTGTTTCAACGCTGTGAGGATATTTTTTTACCAAGAATTTTGAGAAAGAGTGATTGTAATGATTATCGTATTAAAGAATGAAAACGGCCAATTAATGATTAACAAGTTAGAAAAGCATTTTGCTAGTGACCACCAAGTATTTGTTCATAATAACCGAGTTGCTGTTCAAGGCGCTCATCCAGCAGATTTGACTGACGAAGAACGCGCACAAGCTAGTCAAATTATTACCGATGTCCCTAAAGCAGTGCAAGCTTCCCGTTTGTTCCATCCGGAAGACACTATTATCAAGACACCACATTCTGTGATTGGTGGCGACCACTTCACTTTAATGGCTGGTCCATGTTCAGTGGAATCAGCTGAACATATGATGAAAATGGCCAAGGTGGCTAAAGACGCCGGAGCAACAGTACTGCGTGGTGGCGCCTTTAAGCCCCGCACTTCTCCTTACTCATTCCAAGGATTGGGTAAAGAAGGGTTAGTTGACTTGCGAAGGGCCGCTGACCACTTTGGACTGGATGTGATCACTGAAGTTATGGATGATGAACACGTCCCGTTAGTTAAACAGTTTACTGATATTTTCCAAATTGGCGCACGGAACATGCAAAACTTTTCGTTGCTGAAGGCGGTCGGGAAGACCCAAACCCCAGTGATGCTGAAGCGTGGTATGTCTGCAACCGTTGATGACGTGTTGAACGCAACCGAATACATTGCGGCTGGTGGTAATCATCAAATTGTGATTGCCGAACGTGGCATTCGGACATTTGATAACAAGTACACTCGCAACACATTTGACGCTGGTGTTATCCCTATCTTGCAAAAGCTGACTCATTACCCAGTCATTGCTGATCCAAGCCATGCTGCCGGTCACACGGAGTTTGTAACACCATTAGCACTTGCCGGGACAGCTGCTGGCGCATCAGGATTAATTATTGAAATTCATGATGATCCGGTACACGCCTTGTCTGATGGTCCACAAGCACTTCAGCCAGACCAATTTAAGACAATGGTCAAGAAAGTTAATGCCGTTCGTAAGGTACTTCAAGCATTCAATTAAGGAGTAATGTTTTTATGAAAAAGATTACAGTCGCACTAACAAATAAGCATTATGATGTCTTAATTGAAAAAGGACTACTCAGTAATGCTGGTAAGTCGATCTCAGCTGTTTGGACACCACGGAAGGTTGCCATTGTGAGCGATGATAATGTCGCCCCATTATACCAGCAACAACTCGCAGATCAATTAACAAATAATGGGTTTACTGTTCATTGTTATCAATTTCCTGCTGGCGAAGCTTCAAAGTCATTGTCACAATTACAAACCTTAGCTCAGCAACTAGTGACAGATAATTTTAATCGTGATGACGGAGTGGTTGCCCTTGGTGGCGGGGTGACGGGTGACTTAGCAGGTTTTCTAGCAGCCACCTATATGCGTGGCATCTCTTTAATTCAGGTTCCTACTTCATTATTAGCACAAGTTGATAGCTCAGTTGGTGGTAAAACAGCTGTTGATTTGGGAACTACTAAGAACATTGTAGGATCCTTTTACGAACCAGACTTAGTCTTAATTGACCCCACAACACTGAAGACACTAACGCAGCGGGATTTAGTTGAAGGTTACGGGGAAATCGTTAAGGTTGCGGCAATGACCGGTGGCAACTTCTGGCAACTAATCGAAAAGATTGAAAGTCCCACTGATATTCTTGCTAATGCGACGAGTTTGAGCGAAGGTTCCATTCAATTCAAGGCGGATATTGTTATGGCAGATGAAAAGGAAGGCGGCCAGAGACAACTCTTGAACTTTGGGCACACAATTGGCCATGCGGTAGAAGCATTAGCAAACGGCAAGTTACGTCACGGAGAAGCAGTTAGCATTGGCACAGTCGCTATTTGCCAAGCTTTTGAAGAAGCAGGCAAAACTGCGGCAGGAGTAACCGCCAAGATCCGTACTCAATTAGCGGCAGTGGGGCTACCTGTTAGCTCTCCGCTGTTAAGCTCACCACAGATCCTAGATAAAATTAAACACGATAAAAAGAACCACAATGGGCACTTGAACTTAGTCTATATTAAGAAGATTGGCCAACCAGTAATCTTAACAGTTCCAGAAAATCAGATTTCTAATACGTTAAAAGTACCACGGCAGTAAAGAGCAATGAATTATGGTTATGAACTCAATTAAAAACAAAGCAGTCTTAAACAATATTACATGGGTGGAAGGTAATGCGGATTCAACAATCACTAGTCAGCAAATTAAAACGGCCTTACATCATCAACAACCAGTTTGTTTTCGAATTGATGAAGGGGCCCAACAACTAACACCCTTTGAATTTGTTGAAAGAATTAGTCGCCAATTCGACAACTGCTTACATGATTTAACTAATCAGCAAATTCAACACATTAATTTTATTTACCAGCCACAGTGGACGAGTCATTTGAATCATCAGCAGCAAATGATTCTGAGTCGATTAATTCAAGATGCATTAACAGACCTCTTTGGTCAAAGCGTTATTGCCGATAACATCACAGTTGGCTTTGCTGCCTAGTAAAGCATATTGAGAGAAAAAGATTGATTATTAAATAAGGAGAATTATTATGACAAAACAAGATCGTGAACTAGCAAGACAGGTTGCCGAACAAGAAGTTAAATTAATTTCATCCAATGTTAATGAAGTGAGGAGCAAATAAAATGGAACGAATTGATGGGCATACCGGTTTATTTGGTATTTTTGCAACACCAATCAAGCACTCATTATCTCCTAAAATGCACAATAACGCTTTTGCCAAACTCGGCTTGAATGATGTTTACTTGGCATTTGAAGTTGGGCAAGACCAGTTAGCGAACGCGGTGCAATCAATGCGGACCCTTCATATGCGGGGAGCCAATATCTCAATGCCCAATAAACAAGCTATCGTTCCGCTATTGGATAAACTTTCACCAGCAGCCCAATTAACTGGGACAGTTAATACCGTCGTTAATGATCATGGCGTTTTAACTGGTCATATCACCGATGGAACCGGCTTTATGCAGGCTTTACGGGATGAAGGACTAAATATTTTGGGAGCCAAAATGGTATTAGCCGGAGCTGGTGGTGCAGGGACGGCCATTGCTATTCAAGCGGCGTTAGATGGTGTTGGTGAAATTGCCATTTTTAACCGCCGTTCCGGTGCTAAATGGTCTCAAGCATGTAAAAATGTAGAGTTGATTAATCATCATACGAAGTGCCAAGCGACGTTGCATGCATTAGAAGAT
>CALVFC010000137.1 GCA_944326735.1 uncultured Limosilactobacillus sp.
TTTTATTTAGAGTAATTTTCAACGTCTTGTAAGTAGTGGTGGGCATAGTTAACCTTTGCCAGTAGGGGATGGTCATGGATAAAGTTGTGACCACTTTCCAGGTGCTTGAGATAGACTTCCAAGTATGGCAGGGAAGTCTGCTGAGCACGATCACGTTCTGCTTGAATATCCCAACTAACGCGCCGGTAGTCCATATCTGCAATACCCTTGTCATCAATGGTTAACAGTAAGTAACGACCACGGAGGTTCGTCTGGTGAACGTTCCAACCATCGTAAGGCTCACCAACGGACCCGGGGTTTAGAATTAACTGCTCATCACTGGTGTAACGGAACAGTTGGTGGTGCACGTGCGCATAAATACCAACGTCAAACTGATCCGGTTCACTCATAATGTGATCCATCCGTGATTGATCATTCGTGGGGAACAATTCCTGACCAGCGTTGTTATCCGGCAAGTTATGGTTGAGGATTATGCGGAGTTTGCCAACAGTGACGATTGTTGATAGGGGCCACTTCTGCATTGTATGAATGATTGAAGGACCTAGTTGCGGCCCGATAAATTCACCAATACGGGAAATCATAATTGCTGTTTCATCAGCAGTTGAGTGATCGCCAAGGTAAGCGTGAATTAAGTCATCATCCCAATTACCGCGCAAGCAAACTGAGGGATGGAGTGACTGAAGCAGTTGCCAAATATCCTGGGCACCAGGACCCGGCATGAACAAGTCGCCAAGGAACCAGCAATCATCAACTGCCTGCTTCTTAATATCATCCACGACCGCTTTCATTGCCGTATAGTTTCCGTGAACGTCTGCAATTACCGCAATTTTCTTTTCCATGACAGGTCACCCCTAAAATATTCTCAACTTCAGTATAGGATAATTTGCCAGAAGAGCAATTTGGTAAATATTTACTAAACTTTCTGTCTGATTTGCGCAATCGGTTGATGAATATTTCTGCCGCTTTTGCTTGCATAAAAACATTAATATGTAATTTTTATACCGTTGACAACGCTTTCATTATTTTTTATGCTAATCCCAGACTTACGGGAAAGTAAGTTGAATCTTTGAGAAAGAAGTGCTGTCATATGTTTAATTGGTTACTCCCGAGTGCACCAGCGCAACAAATGGTGCCGGAGGAGAAGCAGCATGGTGCTTTCATTAAATACCGGACCCGGATTTTAATAAGTACCATCTTAGCGTACGCATGTTACTACATCGTTAAGTCCAACTTTACGTTGTCATCACCATACTTAACTAAAGACGTTGGCTTAACTACGGCTGATGTTGGTTTGGTTTTATCTGCTTTGGCAATTTCCTATGGTATTGGTAAGTTCTTCATGGGCCTGGTTGCCGATCGTCTGAACCCTCGTTACTTCGTTGGTGTAGGTTTAATTCTTTCAGCAATTTTCAATACATTCTTCGGCTACACCCGGAGCTTAGGTGTGATGGTTGTTTTGATGATCGGTGTCGGTGTTACCCAAGGGATTGGGGCGCCATGTTGCCAAAAGTCATTAGCAACTTGGTTTGATGAACACCAGTTAGGGACGGCCACTAGTACTTGGAACATCTCCCACAATATCGGTTCAGGGACGGCTTCCTTAATTGTTGCCGGAACGGTTGGTGCCTTTGGTGCAGCCAACATTCACAGTATTTTCCTGATTCCTTCCCTGATCTCCATCGTCATGGCCTTGATTGTCATGGTCCTCGGCGTGGATAGCCCAGAATCAGTTGGGCTGCCAAAGGTCAACAAGGACAAGAAAAAGAACATTAAGCACAAGACTTCATGGGGTGCCTTCCGTGACAACATCATGAAGAACCCAATTGTTTGGGCTTTGTGTATCATGAACGCCTTTTCTTACATTTTGCGGTACGGGATTGAAAACTGGATTCCAATTTACCTGTCAACCTCTAAAGGCTTCTCATCTGTGGCTACCAACACTGCCTTTACAGTTTTTGAATACGCCGCTATCCCAGGAACAATCTTATTAGGGCTTTTATCTGATAAGGTATTGCATGGTCGGCGGGTACCAATCATGCTGGTTACTTCAACGATTATCCTGGTATTAGTTCCCGTTTATGCTGCTGTCAACAACATCGTTACTGTTGATATCATTTTGGGAATCCTTGGAATCTGTATCTACGGTCAACAAGTCCTGATTGGGATTGTTATCATGGATGCCTTGCCAGTTGAATCCGTTGCTTCCGGGATCGGATTATCCGGATTCTTCGGTTATGCATTCGGTGAAGTTATTGCATCCTACGGGATTGGTTCTGTTGTTGGTAAGACCAGTTGGAACGTCGGCTTCGGCATTGTTGCCGTTTCCTCCGTTGTATGTATTGCCTTCTTCATCTTCTTACTGAAGAAGTACCACAACACTCTGTAACAACAAAACATAAAAATCAGGGCTCCAGCGTTATGCTGGGGTCCTTTATTAGTTATGTAAAAGGACGTGTTCGAAGCCATCAACGACTTTACGAACACGTCCTTATAGTTATTTATATTTCAACAGTTACCAATACAGGATCCTTCTGCCCACTTAAGAGTGATGGATCATCTTGAAATTCAGACCGCACGTCAATAATCTTGCCAGCAAATGGTGAGTTAAAGGTTTCCACTGCTTTGCCACCTTCAATATCGATCAGCTGGTCATCCTTTTTGACTTGGTCGTCAACCTGGGGAGTATCTAAGAAAGTGATATCGCCCAATTCGTCGATGATCTTGGAATCCAAACCAATCTTGACAGTATCATGATCCTTTTGCCACCACAGGCCGTTTTCTTCATGATGAACTTGCGGCTTAATTCCGAAAAGGTTTTTGAACCAATTGACAATGTTCTGCCACATAGTAATTCCTCCTTTAATCAGCGGAAAGGATTAATTTCGTTAATTCACTTGGATCAGCATGACCAAGGTTGGCATCCAAATCCGCTTTCGTTAATGCTTCTTCAATACTTGTTGCGTCCATTTTAACACCAACTAAGGCTTGTTCGACCTTGTGAGGATCACCGGCCGTGAAGAAATCACCGTAGATCTTATCTTCAGTAATCTGATCGTCCTTCACATTGAAGTTGAAGGCAATTGTCCCCACTGGATAGTGCTTAGATACGTAGTGCTTGTAACCAGGATTCTTACCATAATTCCATTCGTCGGTCCGGTACTTAGAATCTAACCGTTGGTCGATAATTGACCAGTCGTGATCAGTTAAGTGGTATGTTTCAACGTCGTCCATGGAATCAACGCCAAACATATGGCAAAGCAGGTAATTCTTAAAGTCTTCAGTTGTCCAATCTTGGTACTTTTCTGGTAGGTATGGCTTGATATTAGTTACCCGTGCGTCAACGGATTTAACACCCTTTGAAGCCAGCTTATCTTTTTCAGGGGTAAGGACTTCGTTAGCTGCTTCCATGTTCAGGTCAAACATAATTGTCCCACCGGCAGCATAGGCGTCATTAGCCTTAACAATGGCCATTCCAGAGAATTTCTTACCATCAATGGCCATATCATTACGGCCACGTACTTCGGCAGACTTAATGCCCAAGTCATGGAGGGCATCAACAATTGGGTCACCAATGCGGTGGAAGTCGCCAAAGTGACCGTCATCACCGATAATGATATTTTCAAAAACCAGGTTTCCGTAGTCGTGGTAAACAGCGCCACCACCACTAGAACGACGAACTAGATCGGAAGAGCACACGTCTGAACTCCAGTCACTT
>CALVFC010000138.1 GCA_944326735.1 uncultured Limosilactobacillus sp.
GTTACCGGTGACCGGGACTTAACCCAGTTAGCAAGTGACCATACAACGGTGGCCGTTACCCACAAGGGCGTCACCGAAACCGAACACTATACTCCGGCCCATGTGGAAGAAAAACTAGGAATCACCCCGACGCAAATTATTGATATGAAGGCGCTAATGGGTGATAGTTCCGATAACTACCCAGGCGTCACTAAAGTTGGTGAAAAGACCGCCATTAAACTTGTGAAGCAGTTTGGCTCCGTCGAGGGCCTGTATGACCATATCGACGACCTCAAGAAGAGCAAGATGAAGGAGCACCTCGTTGATGAGGAAGACATTGCGCGTCAATGCAAGACCTTGGCCACGATTTTGCGTGATGCCCCAATCAAAATTGGCTTGAAGGATTTGACTTATCAGGGACCACAGACCGAAGAATTAATCGAATTCTACCGGCAGATGGACTTTAAGTCATTCCTTAAAAAGATGAATGTTAATCCCGAGGATGAGGAAGACCAGCTGACTACTATTAAGTATGTTCAGTTAACAGCGGCTAACCTCGACCAGTTACAGCAACTGACGGGGGAGGTGAGCTTCTACTTAGAAATGCCTGAAGCTAATTACCACCTTTCGCCATTTGCCGGTTTTGTCATTGGGGATGGCCAGCACTGGTTTGTGAGTCGGGAAACTGAATTGCTGAAGCAGCAACCCCTGAAGGATATTCTGGAAAGCACGAAGGTTAAGAAGAACGTCTTTAATGCCAAGGCCCAGATTGTCGGCTTACGACGCCTGGGAGTTGACTTCCGGAATGTTGACTTCGACTTGTTGCTAGCATCATATTTGTTAAATACCAATGATAATAGTAATGACTTGGGTAACGTGGCACGGGAACACGGCTTTAATGATGTCCAAACCGATGAAGCAGTTTATGGCAAGGGTGCCAAGCGCGCAATCCCAGATGACGACCAGGTCTTCTTCGACCACTTAGTTCATAAGGCCAATGCGATCAATCACTTACGGACGAGCCTGTTCAAACAGCTCGATGAAAATGAACAGCGGCCCCTCTACACTGATATTGAATTGCCGCTAACCCGGGTCCTTGCCGAAATGGAAATGACCGGGGTTCACGTTGATGCTAAAACGCTGAAGAACATGGGTAGCAAGCTCAAGGAACGGATAGCCGAAATTGAAGCCCAAATTTATGAAGAAGCCGGTGAGGAGTTCAACATTAACTCCACCAAACAATTGGGTCATATCCTGTTTGAAAAGCTGAAGTTGCCGGTTATCAAGAAAACCAAGACTGGCTATTCAACGGCGGTTGACGTGTTAGAGAAACTGGCTCCCCAGGCGGAGATTGTTGAACAAATCCTGCAATATCGGCAGATCTCGAAGCTCCAATCTACGTACATTACTGGCTTGTTGAAGGTTATCCATTCCAGTGACCAGAAGATTCATACGCGTTACTTGCAAACCTTAACCCAGACTGGGCGGTTGTCGTCCGTGGATCCAAACCTCCAGAACATTCCGGTTCGCTTGCCGGAAGGACGGCAAATTCGGCGGGCCTTTGTACCTAGTCATGATGGCTGGCAAATCTTTTCTTCCGACTATTCCCAAGTGGAATTACGGGTTTTGGCCCATATCACAGGTGACAAGAACCTCCAAACTGACTTTAAGAACGGTGAGGACATTCACGCCGCCACTGCACGGCGGATTTTCCACCTGCAGCCAGACCAGGAGATTGATCCAAATATGCGGCGCCGTGCCAAAGCCGTTAACTTTGGAATTGTTTATGGAATTAGTGACTATGGGTTAGCGCAACGGATTCATGTCAGTCGAAAGGATGCCCATGAGTTCATTCAAAACTACTTCAAGGAATTTCCCAACGTCAAGAAGTACATTCATGATACGGTTGAGTTTGCCCGTGAACATGGCTATGTCGAAACCATTACCCACCGGCGTCGTTACCTACCAGACATTAATGCCAAGAACTTCAGCCGTCGTTCATTTGCGGAACGAACAGCGATGAATACACCGATCCAAGGAAGTGCGGCTGATATCATTAAGATCGCCATGATTCGGATGCAGGATGAACTGCAAAAACACCATCTCAAGGCCAAAATGTTACTACAGATTCATGACGAATTAGTATTCGAGGCTCCTGCTGAGGAAATTCCGGTGCTCCAGAAGTTAGTGCCGTCAGTGATGGACTCTGCAGTTAAGTTAGATGTGCCACTAAAGGTTGAGAGTAAGTTTGGTGACACGTGGTACGACCTCAAGAAGTAGGCGAGGGAGGAAACAAATATGCCTGAATTACCCGAAGTGGAAACGGTCCGCCGTGGATTATTAAAGATTGCTGCTGGTCGGAAAATCAGTGGGATTGATGTTTACTACGGCAAGACAATTACCAATGATGTAGAAAAGTTTCGTCAGGCCTTAATCGGTCAGACTATTACCACGGTTGATCGGCGTGGTAAGTACCTGCTTTTCCGCTTTACCAATGATTTGACGATGGTTTCACACCTTCGGATGGAAGGAAAATACTTTAACCAACCAATCGGCGGGCCCATTGACAAACATACGCACGTGGTCTTTGAGTTTACCGACGGTAGTGAACTTTGCTACCACGACACCCGTAAGTTCGGTCGGATGACCCTCGTTAAAACGGGCGAAGAAATGACGGTTGGCGGGCTCAAAACCATTGGCCCTGAACCAACAGCTAGTGACTTTACCTTGCCGTACTTCAAAGCGATCTTGGCGAAGAGTCGGGGCAAGATTAAGCCCTTCCTCCTCAACCAACGCCATGTGGCCGGGTTGGGTAATATCTACGCAGATGAAGTGCTCTGGATGAGCAAGGTCAATCCGGAGCAACCGGCGAATAGTCTAACCGAACAGCAGATTAAGGACCTGCATGATAGCATTATCAAGGAACTTGCTAAGGCAATTAAATATAAGGGGACGACGGTTCATAGTTTTACTAATGCCTTTGGGGATGCTGGAGCCTTCCAAAACCAATTAAACGCCTATGGTCATGCTGGTGATCGTTGCCCGCGGTGTGGTACAAAAATGGTGAAGATCAAAGTTGCCCAACGGGGGACCACCTTCTGTCCTCACTGTCAACCATTGGAGAATGACTAATGACTAAGGTAATTGGTTTAACTGGTGGCATTGCCAGTGGTAAGTCGACCGTGTCCCAGATGCTGGCGACGGCAGGCCTGCCAATTATTGATGCTGACCAGGTGGTGCGGACATTACAACAGCCCGGATCACGAGGACTGCAGGCCTTAGAACACGCATTTGGCCACGGAATTACCACCTCCACTGGCGAACTGAATCGGTCGGCACTTGGCCAACTGGTTTTTAATGATGAACAACAGCGCGCCAAATTGAACGGGGTGATGCAGCCGCTGGTTTGGGATGCCATTTGGCAGCAAGTTGATCAATTCCGCAAGCAAAACATCCCGTGGGTGGTTTTAGACGTTCCCCTATTAATTGAGGAACACTATGACCGTGATTGTGACCTGGTCATCGTTGTTGCCGTTGATCATAAAACGCAACGCCAACGACTCATGGACCGCAACCACTTGACAGTTGACCAGGCTGAGGCCCGGATAGCGGCCCAAATGCCACTGAGCCAGAAAAAGCAGCATGCTGATATAGTGATTGATAACAA
>CALVFC010000139.1 GCA_944326735.1 uncultured Limosilactobacillus sp.
CAGTGATAACGGCAAACCACTCAGGATTGTTGGCAACGAGCGAAAGGCTAACGGGGCATCGAAGAAACCAGGAATGGATAGAAACTTGGCCCAACCCACAATTAATTCATCTCCTTAAAATAATTTAGCTAAAGTATAGGTCTGTGTAAACGCTTTTACAAGAATTTTGAGACGGTTTATAATAAAAGAGTCTAATTGCGGTGAACTAATAGAAAGAAGTAACCATTGTGAATATCAAAACAATGTTATTAACATTACCTGCTTATCAACTAGGTCAACTCGTTCGTACCGGCCAGGTGACCAGTCGAGAGTTAGTTGACGCAGCGTTGTCACGGATTGAGGAACGGAATCCCCAGCTTAATGCGGTCATTCATTTACGGGCGGATGCAGCGCGTAAAGAGGCCCAAGAGCTGAAGGATAACGGCCAGCCGTTCCTGGGGGTCCCCATCTTGATTAAGGGCCTTGGCCAGCCCCTTGCTGGTGAACCAGACACGAATGGCAATCGGTTATTCAAGGACCACGTTGCTAGTGAAACAAGTAACTTTGTTCGTGCTTTACAAAAAGCAGGCTTCATTATTATTGGCCAGACGAATTTCCCTGAGTTTGGGTTCAAAAATGTTTCTGATGACCAACTTTATGGCGCCGTCAAGAATCCGTGGGCTCAGGACTATACACCAGGAGGCTCCTCCGGCGGTTCTGCAGCAGCGGTTGCCGATGGTTGGGTTCCATTGGCCGCTGCTAACGATGGCGGCGGATCAATCCGGATTCCTGCTGGTTGGTCTGGCTTGATTGGCCTTAAGCCAACCCGGGGGCGGATCCCGACAGGACCAAGTGGCTGGCGCTCCTGGCAGGGGGCTTCAATTAACTTTGCTTTAACCCGGACAGTCAAGGACACGGCCCTGCTATTGGGTCAATTGCAGACGGTGCAAGATGAAGCCGTCTTCCAAACGCCACTGTACAAGAAGGGCTTTGCCAAGAACCTTGGGGATGTCATTGCCCCGCTAACGGTTGGTTACACGACCAAGTCACCACTGGGCACACCAGTCAGTGACGAAGCCAAGCAGGCCGTCCTGGATGCAGTGAACTTCTTGCGTGACCAAGGATTCCATGTCCAGAAAATGTATGATCCGGTTGATGGCAGAAAATTAATGCGGTCCTACTACCTTATGAATGGTGCAGAGACGGCGGCGATGTTTGCTCAGGTTCAGCAGGGGATGAAACGACCTCTGGGACGAAATGACATGGAGCTGTACACGTGGGCATTGTGGCAAATGGGTCAGCACGTGCTGGGTTCTGAATATAGCCAGGCATTGAGTCTGTGGGACCAGGCGGCTGCCCAGCATGCCCAGATGCACCAGTTCTACCCATTATTCCTAACACCAACGAATGCACAACCAGCACCGCGGGTCGATGACCATGACCGGGTCGAATATATTGACCAGATGAAGCACATTCAAGAATTAACGCCTGGTGAGCAACGGCAGCTAATTTATGATCAATGCCTTCCCGGTGTGTCTCGTTCGCCATTTACTGAGCAGGCTAACATGACTGGCGAGCCAGCGATTTCTTTGCCAACAGCGATGAGCAAGCAGGGCACCCCGATGGGCATTCAATTTATTGCTGGCAAGGGCCACGAAGAGTTGTTACTCCAAATGGCTAAGTTATTTGAAGACCAGCGCCAATTTAAGATGCTCAATCCGGTTCCCCAAATTGATTAAGTGACCAATGGTATAATATTAGTCACGGACAAGGGGAGAACGAAATGGCTAAGAAAACAGTAAAATTGGATGATGTTGCAAGGGAAGCGGGGGTTTCCAAAACAACTGTTTCGCGTGTGTTAAATAAGCGCGGGTACCTGAGTGACAAAACAGTTGCCAAGGTCAACAAAGCAATTAAAAAACTACATTATCGTCCTAATGTGGTGGCTCGCCAGTTGTACCGGCAACAAACACACTTGGTTGCCCTGATTTTTCCGACGGTGGACGACCCGTTCTTTGCTCAATTGGAAGCGGAACTGGAAAGACGGCTGGGGGCCCTGGGTTATGGTGCCTTAATGGGCAATAGTCAAAACGAGCCGGAAAAGGAACGCCAATATTTAAAACAGCTTTTGAATCAACAGGTTGATGGGTTAATTGTTGGGGCCCACAACCAGGGAATTGCAGAATACGACCATACAAACTTACCGATCGTGGCGATTGAACGATATATGAATGCTAACATCCCAACGGTCACCTCTGACAACTATCATGGCGGTGAATTGGCGGTCCAACGCTTATTAAATGACGGTTGTCGCCACATTATCCATACCAATTATCCGAGTTCACTGGTTTCGCCAAACGAGTTGCGCCAACAGGCCTACGAAGATATTTTGCACCAGCATGGGATGAAGCCAATTACATACCCTGTATCATTTGATATTTCTGAATCAGCAAAGGAGAAGGTTTTCCGGAAGATTTTTCGGGAACATCCCGAAGTTGACGGTATCTTTGCCGATAACGATACCAATGCGAGTTTAATTATTCGTGTGGGGAAGGAATTTGGGCGTCATGTCCCCGATGACTTAAAAGTGGTCGGCTATGATGGTGCCAACATTACGCGGATGTTATCGCCAGAATTAACGACTATCCAGCAACCGTTGCCGGAAATGGCCACCAAAGCCGTTGAATTATTGATGGCTCAAATTGATGGCAAACCGCATCCCAAACACGTAAAGTTACCTGTGCGGATCATTAACTCAACGACTGCATAAAAAAGGGGGGATGTGACATAATTTCCCCTACATAGTTAAAAATGCTATAGCGCAGTACACAAAGGGGCTCTAGTGTTCGCAAAATCCGAACGCTAGAGCCCTCTTTGTGCTTGCGGGGGCGTGCAGACGAAGTCATAAATGACTTCTGGCACGCTCCCTTTTTGTATACAAGTCAGCTTTTATTTGATGTCATTGATGTTAATTGGAATTGGATTAAAAGATAAAAGCTGTAATCGCGGTAACAATCCCGAAAATAATTCCCGGAAAGTTGGAGATGATTACTGGCCAATCCTTTTTGATCGGTTTAAGCCAGCCATAAACCACCCACATAGTAGCGTTAATGGCAGCAAAAAAGGGCTGAGCGGGAGATACAGGATGACCAGAGAAGTTGGCCATAATTTGCTCGACATATGAGAAGTACATTACTAAGCAAGCAATCGTTGCGATGTTACCACTGATCTTGACTTGCTTGAGTCGTTTAGCAACCCATTCTGGATCAGGTTCAACCTGTTTGCTAATAACTTGGGGGCTGACCTTCTTTTCTTTACCGGTTAATTCGTCTTTGCTAGTAACTTTTTCTTTACTCATTATTAATAATCCCTTCTGGTTAACGCCACGTGTTAAGCAAAAATGCTCGAGGAATATATTATCTTGGAAATAAAAATATGTCAACCGGTTGACATATTTTTCGGTAAGCGCTATCATAAGAATCGTTGAAACGCTACCAATTGATTTAAGTAGTTTCGGCCAATTTACTTTAGAAAGAAGATTTATGGTTATGGCTCATCTGACTTTTGATAAAACCGGCTTAAAAAAATTCGTTAATGATAATGAATTAGGCGAAATGCAAGCAATGGTTACCGCTGCGG
>CALVFC010000140.1 GCA_944326735.1 uncultured Limosilactobacillus sp.
CCGATAATGATATTTTCAAAAACCAGGTTTCCGTAGTCGTGGTAAACAGCGCCACCACCACTAGAACGACGAACTAATTCGATGTTGTGTTTCTTCAAATATGGCAGGTCAATTTCAGCGTAAGCATTTTGGTTAACCCCGATGATTACGGCTGGTTGGTTGATATAACAAATTAGACCATGGCCCTTCAGCCGAAGATCATTAATCAGGTAATTGTCTAATGACTGGTTAACGATTGCGTCGTAAACTGGTTTACCATTACGACTTGTATCAATAAAAAACATAAATACCACTCCTTGATCATTAAAACGGAATACGCTTACATTTTACCCCTAAATCGTGAACTAAGGTAGTAATCAGTCCTAAAAAAGGGCAAAAGAAAAGCAGCTATTACTTGGGGACGTAATAGCTGCTGGAATATGAAGATATTGGGGAGAATCTTCAAAATATTATTTTTGGTTACTATTGGGAGGAGTAATTGAAAAATAATAGGTTTCATTCTGTAGCAAGCTTCCTTGCTACGATTTATATACTAGCAGGAGAATGTGAAGAAAGTGTGACCATCTTATTAAAAAATGTTTTCTGTCCATCAATTAAATCGCGCCTGCCTTGGCGCTTAGATATGGTAGTATATTATTTGAATATAAAGATGAAAGGAAGCAGACAACATGCTAACGATCTACAATACATTGACCCGCAAGCAAGAAGAATTTAAACCATTACATCCAGGGGTAGTTAACATGTATGTCTGTGGACCAACTGTCTACAATTACATTCACATTGGTAACGCCCGGAGTGCCATTGCTTTCGATACTGTCCGGCGGTACCTGGAGTTTAAGGGCTACAAGGTTAACTATGTTTCCAACTTTACCGATGTTGATGACAAGATGATTAAAGCTGCCCACGAGCAGGGCATTACGGTTCCGCAAATGGCTGATAAGTATATCAAGGCCTTCATGGAAGACACAAAGGCAATTAATATTGAGCCCGCCACTCTCCATCCCCGCGCCACCGAAAACATTCCCGACATTATTAAGTTTGTTCAGGGACTGGTTGATAAGGGGTACGCTTACGCCAAAGATGGGGATGTGTATTACCGCGCTCGTAAGTTTAAAAACTACGGGCAGTTGTCCGGCCAATCTATTGATGACTTGGAAGTTGGTGCTAGTCAACACGTGAGCGCTGATGAGGTTGATAAGAAGGAAGACCCAATGGACTTTGCCTTATGGAAGGCCGCTAAGCCTGGTGAGATTAGCTGGGATTCTCCATGGGGCAAGGGTCGTCCTGGTTGGCACATTGAATGCTCAGTGATGTCAACCAAGTACTTGGCAAAAACCATTGATATTCACGCTGGGGGTCAGGACCTGGAATTCCCGCACCACGAAAATGAAATTGCCCAGAGTGAAGCGGAGACGGGACAAAAGTTTGTCCGTTACTGGATGCATAACGGTTTTGTGACGATCGGTAAGGATAATGAAAAGATGAGTAAGTCCCTTCATAACTTTATTACCGTTCATGACATTATTAAAAAGGTTGACCCACAGGTATTGCGGTTCTTTATGGCGACGACCCAGTACCGCCGGCCAATTCAATACAGCCAGGATAATCTCGTGGATGCCCAAAATAATTTGGCACATATTCAAACAGCCTTTGATAACCTGGAGTACCGCCGGCAAGACGCCGTAGCGGGGGACGATCAAGCCGTTGCAGACCGCCTTGCTGACTTTAAGCAACAGTTTATTACAGCAATGGATGATGATATCAATGTTCAAAACGGAATCACGGTGGTTTATGAATTAGTTAAGTATGCAAATGTCTATGCACAAGAATCGCTTGTCCACCAAGATGCAATTGTGGCGATTCAAAAAGAATTGCAAACCCTCCTCAGTATTTTCGGCATTGAGTTAAAGGCAAGCGGGTCTGAGCAACTTGATGATCAACGGGTTCAGGCGTTGATTGACGAACGGAATCAGGCGCGTAAAGATAAGAACTTTGCCCGGGCCGATAAAATTCGTGACCAACTTAAGACAGAAGGAATTATTCTGGAAGATACGCCACAGGGAACACGTTTCAAGCGGACTAAGTAAACGAAAGGAATAGAATGGAAAAAGTAGATTATCAACAAGTAAATGGTATTGCCCTCGCTTACTTGGGGGATGCAGTATATGAAGTTTTCATCCGGCAGCATTTATTAAGCCGCGGTCTAACCAAGCCAACCAAACTACAACGATTAGCAACCCACTATGTCTCGGCAAAAGCCCAGGCAGCCCTCATTGACTTAATGAAGCAGGACGAATTGTTGACTGATGAGGAATGGCAGTACTTTAAGCGCGGTCGCAACGCCAACAGTCATACTCATGCTAAGCACACTTCCGTTTTGACTTATCGTATTTCGACGGGCTTTGAAGCAATGATGGGATACCTGCAATTGTCAGGACAACAGGACCGCTTGACAGAACTGGCCGAGTGGTGCATTCAACAAGTGGAAGCGGGGCGGACAAAACATGAACAATGAACATAGTGACTTTATCATCGGCCGTCATCCAGCGGTGATGGCCCTGAAGTCAGACCAAGAGATTAATAAAGTCTTCGTTCAGGCAGGCCTGAAGTCAGATGCGATTGCGGAAATTATTAAGTTGGCAAAGGACAAACGACTAGTAATTTCCAATGTCCCCAAGACCAAGCTTGATCAAATGACGGATCACCAGAACCACCAGGGGGTTGCCTTGGCAGTGGCTGCTTATCAATATGCCACGATTGATGATCTGTTTGCTAATGCTGAACGGCAGGGGGAAGATCCGTTTTTTCTGATTTTAGATGAATTGGAAGATCCTCATAACCTTGGCTCAATCATTCGGACAGCCGATGCCGCTGGTGTCCACGGAATTATTATTCCCCGGCGGCGGGCAGTTGGTTTAACTTCAGTTGTGGCCAAGACATCGACGGGGGCCCTCGAACATGTGCCGGTTGCTCGGGTAACCAATTTAGTGCAAACTGCTAAGGAACTGCAGGAACGTGGTGTTTGGCTGTTCGGTACTGATATGAAGGGAAAGGACTACCGTCAGTGGGACGCCCACGGTGCCGTTGCCCTCGTAATTGGCAATGAAGGAAAGGGGATTTCATCCCTATTAAAGAAAACCTGTGACGAAATGCTGACTATTCCAATGATTGGTCATGTGCAAAGCTTGAACGCTAGTGTTGCGGCTGGTTTGCTGATTTACCAGGGATTCAACTCTCGTCACCCATTAACCGATTAGTTGTTAAGAAAATCTATAAACAACGTGATAAATTTAACAAAGGGACCACTCCGTATCTGGGGTGGTCTCTTTACTTTAAAAGCCAATAATACCAGTATCTAATCGTGATTGATGCTTTTGAATGATCGATAATGTTCGATTATAACGTTCGATTCGAAGTTCACTAGATCACAAAAATATATTCTTGTCCAATTGTCAATTTGCTAAAGTACTATGTGGCGACAGTCACCAAAATTTGTCTCACCATTTCGACTGGGCCCAGGATGGGACAAATTTTCCTGACGGTGGGAAAGGAGAGCCTGCCGTACGGGCAATCACCTGCTACTGACGATCG
>CALVFC010000141.1 GCA_944326735.1 uncultured Limosilactobacillus sp.
AACTGAGCTGGTCATTAGACAGCGAGCCGATATATGTGCCGTGGGTAAATGGCAGAATATCCGACTGCATCCGAAAGCCGCGCTTTTTGGCATCTTTGACAAAAAACATTGCCGGGCCAATTTTATCGGTAAGCATTTTGACTAGCAAATCCCGCTCCCGATAATCACGTCGAAACATGATGATTCCGGTAAAATCCGTGGTGATCCTACTCATCACATCGCCAACTTTCTCCAATGATCATTTTTAAAGACTAATAGTCCTTATTACGGTAACCATAGTCCTTAAGCATTGCGGACTTATCCCGCCAGCCGGGAACCACTTTTACCCATAGTTGCAGGTATACCTTATCACCGAGGAGGTGTTCAATGTCAGCGCGTGCCCGCGTACCAATCTTCTTCAGCATTGAACCGCCCTTACCAATAATAATGCCCTTTTGTCCGGGACGTTCAACAATGATATTGGCAGAGATATGAACATGCTCCTCATCTTCCCGTTTCACGGATGTAACATCAATTGCAACCGAATGGGGGACTTCTTGACGGGTCAGTTCAAAGACTTTTTCCCGAATCATTTCAGCAATCACAAAGCGCTCCGGGTGGTCAGAGATCTGGTCACTAGGATAATATTGCGGCCCATTAGGTAAAATTGACACCAACTTGTTAACCAGGGGGTTGATGTTATTCCCTTGCAGAGCCGAGATCGGGAACGTACCGGCAAATGGCAACGAATCTTGGTACTGCGCCGCAATCTCCGGCAACTTATTAGGATGTACTTGGTCGATCTTATTAATTACCAAGAAGATCGGCTGTTTGACGGCTTTCAAACGGTTAATGATAAAGTCATCCCCCGGCCCACGATCTTCAGTGGCACTGACCAAGTATAAAACAGCGTCAACTTCATCCAAGGCGGATAGAGTTGACTTTTCCATGAAGTCACCGAGCTTTGTCTGGGGCTTATGAACACCTGGTGTATCAATGAAGACAATTTGAGCATCAGCGGTAGTATAGATCCCCTGAATCTTATTCCGCGTTGTTTGGGCGACGTTACTCATAATCGCCACTTTTTGCCCCACAACGTAGTTTAAAAAGGTTGATTTACCAACGTTTGGTCGACCCACAATGGCCACAAAGCCAGACTTAAAATTTGGATTATCCATTCTCTTCTCCTCCTTTTACCATAAGCGCATTATTGCGGGAATAAACACTAACAGACCAATCAGGACTGCGAAAATTGCAGTTAACAGCACTCCGCCTGCAGCGACATCCTTAGCCCGCTTAACGTAGCGATCGTAATGGTGTTCGCTCAGTAAGTCCGTCACTGCTTCGACCACCGTATTCAAGAACTCTGCGGAAAAGACCAGGAGGATCGCTAAGAGAATCCACATCCATTCAAAACGGGAAATTTGAAAAATGAAGCCGCAAATAACGACCGTAACCCCTGCCAATAAGTGGAAACGCATATTGCGTTCTTCACTAAGGACGTCATAAATTCCGTTGATGGCGTGGCCCATTGCCTGAATTAAGTGGTGATTTTTACCTGTTTGGTGATGATTATCTCTTGAGGCCATATGTATCCAGTATCTCCGCTTGTAAACTAAACATTTTCTTTTCGTCAGCCGGCTTTTCGTGGTCATAACCATTCAAGTGGAGAAAGCCATGAACGACTAAAAAGCCCAATTCACGGTCCACAGAATGGCCGAGAAACTTTGCCTGTTCAGCCACCTTATCAACCGAAATGAACAGGTCTCCCAAGTTGGTTGGCAGCTCAGCAGCCATTTCCGGATCCATGATAATTGGTGTTTCATCACCGCTTTCTTCTGCGGCAAACGAGAGAACGTCGGTTGCCCGGTCCACTCCCCGGTATTCGTTGTTTAACTTCTTAATTTCCGGGTTGTTAACCAACGTTACTGAAACCTCGGTATTGTCAGCTAAATGGAGGTAATTCCCTGCATATTCCAATAAGTGATTAACTAAGTCTAACTGGGATTGGTCAACCCCATCTTCTGTATGATCGAAAACTTCTAGGTCCATTTTCCTACTCCTTTGTTTGATGAGCAGCCTCTTCGCGGGCAGCGTCCTGCTTAGCCAAGCGCTTAGCAGTAGAGTCTTCGTAAGCAGTAATAATCCGGGCGACCACGGGGTGCCGGACAACATCTTCTGCACTAAATTGGACAAACTTAATGGACTTAATATCCTTTAAAATTCGCTGTGCTGATCCCAATCCTGACCGGGTACCATGAGGTAAGTCAATCTGTGAGATATCACCGTTAACCACCATCTTGGAACCAAAGCCGAGACGAGTCAGGAACATCTTCATTTGGGCATTGGTAGTGTTCTGCGCTTCATCCAGAATAACAAACGCGCCATCCAAGGTCCGCCCCCGCATATAAGCTAATGGTGCAACTTCAATAACGCCTCGTTCCATCAAGCGCTGGGTATGGTCCGCCCCGAAAATATCGTTCAAGGCATCGTAAATTGGGCGGAGGTATGGATCAACCTTTTCTTGTAAATCACCTGGTAAGAATCCTAAGCTTTCGCCCGCTTCCACAGCTGGCCGGGTTAAAATGATTCGTTCCACTTCACCGCGCTTAAGAGCAGCTACGGCCATGGCAACTGCCAAGTAGGTCTTCCCCGTTCCGGCCGGGCCAATTCCAAAGGTAATGTCATTGTGCTTCATGGCATTGACATATTGACGTTGACCGAAGTTCTTGACGCGGATTGAACGACCCCGGCGGTCCTTGATAATCGTTTCGCTGTATAAGTCCGCAAAGTATTCCAACGTCCCCCGGTGCGCCATCTTCATCGCCGAGACAATATCAGTGCTATGAATGTGGATTCCTTGTTCAATGACACCAATTAGGGCATGGAAAACATCCGCTGTCAATTTGACATCTTCTGGCCGCCCCTTGATTTTAACGTTCTCACCGAAAGGATTGACGGTAACATCCATCCCCTGTTCATACAGGGATACAAACTTATCCTGCGCGCCTAAAATACCGACCTCTATTTCGGGGCTGGCAATTTGAAATGTTTGTTCAATTTCGTCCTGTGTATCTGCCAAGAAAGCATTCTCCTTTGGTAATAAAATAGTTTCAATTCAGATTATATCATAGCTCACCTGGTTGCAAGCATTTGAGATCAATAACTAAAGGGACCCCAACACCACTGTTGGAATCCCTCTTAGCTTGTTAAATTGTTACTTATTTTGTAGTTTTTGCTGCGTCTTTAAGCAGTTGTTGAGCATGCTTGATCTGTTTTCTTACCTGATCAAAGCCTGTGCCGCCTGCAGAGTGACGTCGTTCAACGGCAACCTCTGATTGGAGATCGTGATAAACGTCTTCACCAATCCGGGGATCAATTTGCTTGTATTCAGCTAATGGGATACCAGCTAAACCCACGCCAGTTTTCAATCCCTTCAAGACTAGTTCACCGACAATTTCATGAGCTTGACGGAACGGGATACCTTTGGTTGCTAAATAATCAGCTAACTC
>CALVFC010000142.1 GCA_944326735.1 uncultured Limosilactobacillus sp.
TACTTCATTCAATGACGGCGAGTTTTCTCAGACGGGTTTAAATAAAAACAACTATAATCCGGTAAAAGGTAGTAAAAACCGCCTTTTACCTGTTTTTTGTATGCAATTCTGGGCCAGTAATTGTTATTCAGAAATGAATCATGTATAATTGGTCTGTACCTTTGAAAGGGATTGCATATTTTAAGGAGATGTATTTATGCTTTCATTCTTGAAGCCAGCTCCTGATGCCAAGGTCAAAGTACCGAAAGAGCGGATTTCTTCCGTTTATAAGTGGCGTCAAACTGGTGTGCTTTTGTCGATTTGTATCGGTTACATTGGCTATTATGTTATTCGTTTAATTTTCACAACCGAACAAAACGACATTATGAAACAATACGGCTTCACGACTGCTGAAGTCGGAATGGTTTTATCCTGTTTCGGGATTGGTTATGGTATTTCTAAACTGTTCATGGGTGCATTGAGTGATAAGAGTAACCCTAACCGTTATTTGGCTACCGGGTTAATTCTTTCTGCACTGCTGAACTTTGGTTTAGGTGCTACCAAGAACCTGTATGTTATGATGATCTTGATGCTGATTATGTCAGTTGCTCAAGGGATGGGGGCTGCCGCATGTCAACGGATCGTTCAACTTTGGTGGGGTAAGAAGCACCGTGGGGCAATCTACTCCATCTGGTCATCTGCCCACAACGCCGGTGCCTTTGTCTGTGTTGCGGTTGTTCAATTAGCAACCTTCATGTTTGCTGGTTCCATCCCTGCTGTCTTCTACACAGCATCAGTTGTTTCCTTGATCATTGCTGCCTTTGTTTTACTGGCTGGTTCTGACCGTCCAACAACTGTTGGGTTACCAAGTATTTCTGAATACACTGGCGATGAAGTGATCACTGAAGACGGTAAGAAGAGTTCTTCAGAATTGACTAAGTTAACGTTGCCACAAATCTTTGTTAAGTACATTTTGACTAACAAGGTTGTTTGGGCCATTACTTTAACTTCAATGTCACTTTACTTGGTTCGTTACGGGATCATGAGTTGGATTCCTTCATACTTAGTTCAATCCAAGGGCTTTAGTCCAGCATTTGCTAAGTGGCTTGTGGGGATCTTTGAATTGGCATCTGTTCCTGGTGTTATCATCATGGGGGCAATTTCTGATGCATTGAAGGGTCGTCGTGCACTCGTATGTATCGCTTGTGTTGTCCTGTTAATCTTATGCCTGACCGTTTACTTCTTCAGTACTAACCATGCATTTATCGTTACTGTGCTCTTTATCATGGGTACTTTGATTTATGCACCACTGACCTTGGTCGGCTTGATGGTTAACGAAGCGGTTCCTAAGTTTGCCGTTGGTTCATCAACTGGGTTCATGGGCTTCTTCCAGTACATCTTTGGTGAAACCCTTGCGACTGCCTTAATCGGGATCTTAGTTTCTAAGTTCGGTTGGGTTGCAAGTAACAGTGTTCTGTACACTGCTTCTGCATTAGCATTAATCCTGTTGATTTACATTTTAATCAACGAAAACCGGGCTGCTAAGGAAGCTGCAGAAGACTAGTCTGAGAATATGGTACAAATAAATACAAGCAGTGTTGGCCATGATGGGCCACAGTACTTGTATCGATAAGCAATCCTAGAAGGAGGCGGGGATGACCCGCCTCTTTTTTTATACTTGCAAACATGATTTTGTACTAAAAAAATGAAATTCGGTATAATTTACGTAACTAATATATGGAGGCAAAAAAATGAGGAGTGTAATCATTTCTGTTGGTGATGAATTGTTACGGGGTGAAATTACCAATACCAATGCATCCTATATTTGTCAGCAATTACGAAAAATCGGCGTAACTATTCAGAAAGTCATGACGGTTGGCGACGATACGGCAGCCATCAGTAAATTGGTTCAAGCGGAAGGTAAACATAGCGACTTAGTACTGGTTACCGGTGGGTTGGGACCAACTGCTGATGATGTTACGTTGGCTGCTGTGGCTGCGGGAACAAATAGTCAGCTGCAAACAAGCGCATACCAGTGGCAACATATTCAGTCAATTTTTCAGCAACGACAGATTCTATTACGACCGGAAAACCAACGACAAGCACAGTACCTGGGTCAACCAATTCCCAACGCTAATGGTCTGGCATTGGGTAGTTGGTTAGCCACCAATCATTCTGTCACCATCGTTTTACCGGGACCACCAGTGGAACTACGGGCGATGATTGACCGGGAAGTTATTCCTCGGCTAAAGGATCATTTCCACCTCCACCAATCGTTATTGGCAAGGAGTTTGCACTTTTTGGGGCGGCCGGAATCACTTTTAATGGCTGACCTTGCGCCAATTTGTCGTAATTTCTCCCAGTTTTCGGTTACATCATACGTAAAGCCAACCGATATTACCGTTCGGGTGGTCAGCAAAGCCAACCAAGGTACTCAGCAGATGATTGATGACCTGTGTCAGCAAATTATTAGCAAAGAACAGTCTTACTACCTCGGGGCAGGTGACCACTTTAACTTGGCGACGACGGTGGTCGAATTGCTGAAGCAACGGGGGAATAAGATTACGGCTGCAGAAAGTTTAACGGGTGGCATGTTCCAGAGTACAATTTGCTCCGTTCCGGGGGCCTCAAATGTCTTTGATGGTGGCTTTGTCACCTACGCCGCTAGTGCGAAGGAGAAGCTAATTGGCGTTCCTGTTGATACTGTGGATCAATATGGCGTAGTTAGTGCGCAAACTGCGGCGGCAATGGCAGAAGGGTGCCGTCGCCAGATGAACGTGGAAATTGGTCTCGGCTTCACGGGCGTGGCCGGACCGGATGCGTTAGAAGGACACCCTGCTGGAACGGTGTGGCTGGGGTTGTCACAAGCAGGACGCACGACGCAGACAAAGCTATTACGCCTCCCAAGCAATTATTCACGTCAACAAATTCGCCAGCTCGCCGTGCAATATGGTTTGCAAATGCTCTATGTTGCTTTGCAAAAATAATCGAACCATTGTTCGCTAAAATTCTTGTTTTTTTGTCGGAAACTGTTATTATTATGTTTGTGTAAATCGTGTCAAAGGAGGAATTAATTTGGCTGATCAACGAAAAGCTGCCCTTGATGTTGCTATTCGCAAGATTGAAAAGAACTTTGGTAAAGGATCAATCATGCGGATGGGTGACGCGGCAGATATGAAAATTGCCACCATATCCAGTGGTTCGTTAGCAATTGACAAGGCATTGGGTGTCGGCGGTTACCCTCGTGGGCGAATCGTCGAAATCTACGGCCCAGAAAGTTCTGGTAAGACGACGGTGGCTTTGCAAGCAGTTGCTGAAGTTCAACGTCAGGGCGGTACTGCTGCCTACATCGATGCTGAAAATGCTCTTGACCCTCAATATGCTGAAGCGTTGGGGGTTAATGTTGATGACTTGCTCTTGTCTCAACCCGACACGGGTGAAGAAGGTCTGGAA
>CALVFC010000143.1 GCA_944326735.1 uncultured Limosilactobacillus sp.
TTTGGATAATGACCTGGAAATTCTGCCGGTCATTAATAAGATTGACCTGCCATCAGCAGATCCTGAAGGTACTAAGAAACAAATTGAAGATGAAATTGGTCTTGATACCGAAGACGCCGTGGATGTCAGTGCAAAGACGGGTCTCGGCGTCGATAAAGTCCTGGAGCGCATTGTTAAGGATGTCCCAGCACCAACCGGCGACCTAACAGCGCCCCTCAAGGCATTGATCTTTGATTCAAAGTATGATGACTACCGTGGGGTTGTTCTCAGTGTCCGGATCTTTGAAGGAACGGTTAAAAAGGGCGATCACATTCGCCTGATGAACTCTGGAACTGAGTACGAAGTGGCTGAGGTGGGGATTAACTCGCCTAAACCATTAGCCCGTGATGTTTTGATGGCCGGGGACGTTGGTTACATCACTGCCAGCATCAAGGACATTAAGGATACGCGGGTTGGTGATACGGTCACGAATGCTGACCACCCAACTGATAAGCCACTGGAAGGTTACCGGCAAATGACCCCAATGGTTTATGCGGGACTGTATCCAACTGACAATGCCAAGTTTAATGACTTGCGGGATGCTTTGGAAAAGCTGCAGCTCAATGATGCGGCATTGACCTTTGAACCAGAATCCTCACAAGCATTAGGCTTTGGTTTCCGTTGTGGCTTCCTGGGCCTCTTGCATATGGATGTTGTGCAGGAACGTCTTGAGCGGGAATTCAACCTGGATTTGATTACAACGGCACCATCGGTTACTTATCACGTTGACCTTCATGACGGTAGTGTTAAGGACGTTGAGAACCCTGCAGAAATGCCTGACGCGTCATCAATTAAGGATATTAAAGAACCGTTCGTTAAAGCCTCGATCATGGTGCCAAACGATTATGTGGGTCCAGTGATGGAATTGTGCCAACGGAAACGTGGCCAGTTCGATACAATGGAATACTTGAGCGACACGCGGGTAAACGTCATTTACCATATTCCATTGTCTGAAATCATTTTTGATTTCTTTGATAAGCTCAAGTCATCTACTCGTGGTTATGCCTCCCTGGACTATGAAATTGACGATTACCGGCCAAGTGACCTGGTCAAGATTGATATTTTGCTGAATGGTGACAAGGTCGACGCCCTCAGTTTCATTGCCCATCGTGACTTTGCGGCAGAACGTGCCCGTGATATTACTTCTAAGCTGAAGAAGATTATTCCACGGCAAAACTTTGAAATTCCAATTCAGGCTGCCATTGGTTCGAAGATCATTTCCCGGACCAACATTAAGGCTTACCGGAAAGATGTTACCGCGCGGATCCACACCGGGGACCCAGACCGGCGTGCTAAGTTGCTGGAAAAGCAGAAGCGTGGTAAGAAGCGGATGAAGGCCGTCGGCAAAGTGGATATTCCACAAGAAGCCTTCATGGCCGTTTTGGAGACTGACGAAGAAGTTGACGATAAATAAACGTTGATATGACGGGATTCTAGCTATTCTGTTTAGCAAAACTAGACCAATTTTTTGAGTGGCTTTCTCTGAATTTCCCTAAATAAAAATTAGATCACTTTCTCCGATGGTAGGGAAGGTGATCTTTTACTTTAAGCATTGTCACCATCATTAGTACAAAATTAGAAATTAATTACAAATTTGTTATTGACAAAAAATAAGCGAGATGATATATTTACAAATGTACTCAAGAAAAAAGCGTTAAGGAAGGTGAGCTCATGTTACAAACGTATTCAATGTGTTGTTGTCAATCAGTTATGAATAACGGACGTACTGACATGGGTTCAGCTGGCCGTTCTTTTGGGATTGATTGATAACACCCGACAGAGCGCCACTTCTATCAAAAATGATAGGGCAACGGATCATGTTAGTATGATCGGTTGCCCTTTTTGTGTACCTAGAATTGAGGAGTGAGAGAAATATGGTATTGGATAGAGCAGAAGTCTTGGCAGCATTACATAACGAAACACCGAAACACGTCCCGGTATCATTTTGGCGCCACTTTGCTGATAACGAATTTACGGACGCCGCCAAACAGCCGGCAGTCATTCAAACCAATCTAAATGGTCACGAGGATTACTATAACCAAGTTCACGTTGACTTTGCAAAAACGATGCTGGATGGTTACTTCCCATACCCATTTCGGGGAGTAGATAATCCGCTGGATCCAGATCAACTGGTTAATTTACAGCCATTGTCGGCTGATGATCCCTGGATTACTGGTCAAGTTGACCTTGCTCGCAAACAACAGGCCATCGTTGGTGACCGCCCTGTGTTCATCACAATGTTTTCACCACTAATTTTATTCAAGTGGGCATTGTTTGAACATTACGTTGAGCCACTGACTACTGGTGACCACCGGTTCGCTGACCTTTATGAAAAGCATCCTCAGGTTGTGGTGACGGTCCTTAAACAAATGGCGGCTGACCTGAAGACACTGGTTACGGCTCTAATGGCTAATACTAATATTGACGGGATCTACTACAGTACGCAATCCATTCAAGATTCACGGGTCGATGACCGCCACTTCTTCGAGCAGGTGATGGAACCAGTCGATATGGAAGTCCAGGCTGCTATTAATGCTGTCTCACCGCTTAATATCCTTCACATCTGTGGCTTTGATGGGGCAACAAACGAATTGTCCTGGTTTAAGGATTATTCACTGCAAGTGATTAACTGGGCTACGGGTGTTGATCACTATACTTTAGCTGAAGGCAAAAAGCTCTTCAATGATCGTCCTGTTCTTGGTGGCTTTGATAACAGTGCGAAGGGAATTCTGTATACCGGAACCAAACAACAGATTCAGGATGAAGTCCACCGACTCATTAGTGAAGTCGGGAAGAAAGGGGTTCTGCTGGGTGCCGATTGCACGGTGCCACGTGATATTTCATACCAGCGCCTCAATTGGGCAATTGAAGCGGCTCACCAAATCTAAGAAGGGGTTATCGAGATGCTACTAGAAATTAAAGATTTACAAAAACAGTTTAATGGTCACCAGGTGTTAGATGGGGTTGACCTCCAAATTCAACAGGGCGAAGTGCTTGTTATTATTGGGCCATCTGGTTCTGGAAAAACGACTTTATTGCGAAACTTGAATTTCTTAGAACATGCTGATGCAGGCACAATGCACTTTGCTGACCAGACGATTTATCTGGGTAAACCAAGTAAGCAGCAAGTCCAGTGGGTGCGTCGTCACACCGCGATGGTCTTCCAAAACTATAACCTCTTCAAGAATAAGACTGCTCAACAAAACATTGCGGAAGGATTAATTTATGGTCACGGGGTTGATGCCAAAACCGCTAATCAAAAGGCCGCCCAGGCATTAAAGAAATTGGGCTTATATGATCGGCGGAACTACTTCCCAACCCAGCTATCCGGTGGTCA
>CALVFC010000144.1 GCA_944326735.1 uncultured Limosilactobacillus sp.
CGGGCCAACGAACTTAAAGCCGTCCTTTTTCATCTGTTTGGACATGGCCACTGAGGCTGGGGTCTGCGCCGGTAATGGCTGGCCATTCAAATGCAACCGTTGTGGTTGACCATCCACGAATGACCAAACATAGTCCGCAAAATTCTTCCCTTCCTGGTGCCAGCGGTCAATCACCTGGGCATTATTGATTGTTGCCATGATCTTCCGTCGGTTACGAATAATCTGCTTGTCTGCCAGTAAGCGGTCAATATCAGCCTTCTTAAAGTGAGCTACTGTGGCGACATCAAATTCGGCGAATGCCCGGCTGAACGCTTCCTGGCGTTGCCAAATGGTTGACCAGGTCAATCCCGCCTGAAAGAGCTCCAACGTGAGCATCTTAAATAAGTGGGTTTCATCGTGGTCCGGGATGCCCCAATAGTGGTCATAGTAATCGCGCATGGCGGGGGATGCCTCCGCCCAACTTGGTCGTTTTGTCATGATGTTCCTCCTTGTGGTGACCATTATAGTGTGACAATACGAAAATAGACAGCCTCCCAATAGAAGCTGTCTACTTTAATCACTATTTACTAAGAACGTAATTCAGTTACTTTTGCACTTTTTTCGTATTCTTCAGTGCTAACGCCAGGCAGAAGCCAATGACTTCCACCACGATCATCGTGATAAATACCAACCGGTAACCATGCAGGTTAGCATTTAAGGTTGACATTCCCCGACTGATTCCGTGACTAGCGGCGTTAGTCAAAATCAAGGTAGCAACGGTGACCCCAGTGGAACCCAGAATCTGCCGAACCGTCGTAATTACCGCTGTCCCATGGGGAACCAGTTCGTTTGGTAAGGAGTTGGCTCCCAGGGTGACCGCTGGCATCATAACAAAGGCGTTCCCGCCTTCAATAACCATTGCACAAATGATCATCCCCCACAAACTGAGGTGGTTGATCATCATTAAGCCAGCAATCCAGCCGACGACGATCATTGTCATCCCGACTAACATTGTTGGCTTGAAACCAATCTTGTCAGCCAAGCTCCCCGTCAGTGGGTTCAATATACTCAGGAACACAGCGCCGGGAACTAGTGACATCCCCGAAACGAATGGACTGACGTGCAGGACTCCCTGATAGTACAGGGGAAAGATGATGGTAGTGACAATCAGAGCAATGTAGGAAATCGAAGTCAGCAAAATTGCCAGGTCATAGTTGAAAGTCTTCATAACCCGTAGTTCCAATAGGGGCTCGGTAAGCCGTAATTGCCGTAAGCAGAACCAGGCAATCGCTAAGATGCTGACGATTAAGATAGTGCCATCCAAGGCCCAGTTAATGTTATGCTTACCGGCCTGGTTAATGACGTACATAACCCCAATCAAACCGATCGACAGAATAACTGATAACCAGTCCAGCGTGGTCTCATGACGTGGCATCACATCCCGGATGAGGCCAAAGCCAGCCATCAGAATAATGATGGTGATGATGATCATGAAGAGTACGAACAGACTCTTCCAGTCAAAGAACTTCAGCACAATTCCGGAAACAATGGGCCCACACGCTAGGGCAGATCCCATCACGAGTCCGGCAACCCCCATTGTGGTCCCCCGGGAATCCGTTGGCGTAATTTCCAACAGAACAGACTGGTACGATGGGAAGAGGACACCGACCGCGAACGCTTCTAGTGCCCGACCGATCATCATGAACCAGAAACCGCTGGTCCCCCACGATGCCGGCGTCAAAATAATCATTAAGGACCCAATATCAAACAGGGCCAGGGCGCCAATGAACATCGTCTTAAAGTTGAGGTTATTCAACATCCATGGACTAATGGGCATGGATACACACATCACCAGCATGAATCCGGTCGTCAACCACTGGACAGTTGATGCCGAGATGCCAAACGCCCGCATCAAGGTTGGATAAGCGGTCGAGAGTGATGACTGACTAATCGACATCGTAAAGGTGCCGACCAATAATGTAAAGATAAACCAAAAACGACTATATGAACGGCCATTTTGATCTTTTGAGATTGTCATTAATATGCCTTCTTTAGAATTGTTATTAACTGCATTAACCATTATAAACTCTGGAATTCACAAATGTAAATGCTATAATAGAAATAAATATAATGTTGGGAATCGTGAGGTGAGTACTTTGGCAGATCAAGAATTTAACCACGCAGTTGAACAACTTAAGCAGGGTCACGTGCGAATGACCCCACAACGAAAAATGATTCTAAAGTACCTTATTAATCATCATACCCACCCAAGTGTTGAAATGATCTTTGACGATCTCAAGGATTCCGTCGCTAATATTAGTATGGCGACGGTCTACAACACGTTAAAGTTATTTGTCGAATACAATCTCGTGATTGAACTAAAGAATGGTGATGGCAGTACCCACTATGACTACTTCGGCCACCCCCACTACCATGTTGTTTGTGATAACTGTGGTAAGATCACCGATGTCTTTGATCCGCACTTCAAAGACGTTAGTGAGGAACTGGCAAACATGACCCGTGACCAAACCGGCTACCTCGTTACCGGTAATAATATTGAAGTTCACGGCCTATGTCCTGATTGCCAACGAAAATTACATTTGAACAAGTAACCTAAAAAGGTCCAGTTGAGAAATCTCAGCTGGATCTTTAATTATTTCGGTAAGTGTTTTGGTTGTGATAGTGAAGCCACCCCGAGGCAAGCAAACCAGATCAGGGTGAAGATCAAGGCGCCCAGCGTCTGCTTATCCAAGCACAGGACGACAAAGACGAACGCGAGAAAAAGCAGGATCAGGTAGTCGGTTAAGGGAGCTCCCGGCACCTTGAACGTGCGCTGACGGGGATGACTGCGCAGGTAACGCAAGTGAGTCAACGCAATGAAGGCCCAAATGAACAGGAAGCTCGTGGTAGCAATACTAGAAATGACGGTAAAGACGCCCCCAGGCATCACAATATTTAGAATGGCCGCAATCGCGATGACCCCGGCCGAAATCAGCACGGCTAAGGCTGGTACTGAATTCTTCGATAAGTGGGAAATCCGGCGAATGCCAGGCCGGTGGGACGTTGACGTTAATTCCGCCAACATCCGTCCCGTTGTATACAATGAACTGTTACATGCCGAAGCAGCAGCGGTAACCACAACAAAGTTAATCAGGCTGGCAGCCCCGGAAAAGCCAATATCATGGAACACCATGACAAACGGACTCTTTGACGGGAGCAACTGGTCCCATGGAAAGATGCACATGATAACCGCTAGCGCTGCCACGTAGAATAGTAAGATCTGGAACGGAATGGCATTAATTGCCCGGGGAATAACCTTACGCGGGTTCTCCGCTTCGGCAGCGGTCATCCCCACCATTTCAATTCCT
>CALVFC010000145.1 GCA_944326735.1 uncultured Limosilactobacillus sp.
TTTATCACCGAGCTTATGATACAATATTGACTTTTATGTTAAGTAATAGTATCATACCCTTAGCGGGGTGAGTTATTTGCCAAAAAGTATTAACGAAATTAAGCAAGAATTAGAAAATCGCGTCGGTCAAAAGGTACTAGTTACTGCTCAAGCCGGCCGGAAGCGTGTTGCAAAGCACCACGGCATTTTGAGTAAGACCTACCCAGCAATCTTTGTCGTCCATGTTAACGAGGGACAGGGCGCCATTAGCCGTATTTCATACAGCTACACCGATTTACTAACTGAAAATATTTCAATCGACTTTGAAGATGAAGCACAGGCTTAAGACAAATATCCAGTGGGAATCCAATTTCCACTGGATTATTTATTTTTAAACACCAACGAATGATTCGTTCATTTCTTCCCTAATCCGAATATAGTATAATCAAGATAATTAATAAGAATGAACGGAGGTGGGAAGATGATCATTACTGAAAAGGCGCCGGCCAAATTGAATTTGAGCCTTGATACTCCATTGCGTTATTTAGATGGTCTTCCGCAATGGGATATGGTAATGATTTCCGTTGACCTCGCCGATTACGTGACAATTGAAATTAGTGAGCATCGTGGTGGTGTCAAGGTTTACACTGATAGCAGCTTCTTGCCGAATGATCAGCGCAACCTCGCCTTCCAAGCCGCCAATATCCTGCGGAATCGATTCCACCATCGCGAAGCAATGACAATTCGGATTAAAAAGCAAATTCCTGTTGCGGCCGGTTTAGGTGGGGGGTCATCAGATGCGGCTGCCGTGCTCCGGGCCCTTAACCGGGCGTGGAACCTGGGCTTGTCCCTCCCAGAGTTGGCGAAGTTGTCGCTTTCCATTGATTCAGATGTTCCCTATTGTATCTACAATAAGCTTGCCCACGTCACTGGCCATGGTGAACAGATTGAATTATTGCCGCAACCACCACATTATTGGGCAGTGATTGCTAAGCAGCAAATTAGTGTTTCAACACCGCAGATCCTGCGGCAAATTGACTACACGAAGGTTCACCACCTGAATAATCAGGCCCTGATCGCGGCTCTTAAAGATAATGACTGGCCGACCGCCACTAAATATATGGGCAACGTCTTAGAGCCAATTACAATGCAATACCATCCAGAAATCGGTCGGCTAAAAGAAAAAATGTTACAGTTAGGGGCCGATATGGCGCAAATGAGTGGCACTGGACCAACTGTCTTTGCCATTTGTCATAAGGAATCGCGGGCACGCCGTGTTCAGAATGGTCTGCGGGGCTTTTGCCGCAACGTCAACGTGGTCACATTACTATAAAAGCAAAATCGAACGGATGACATGATTGTCGTCGTTCGATTTTTTAAAATGTACTTGCATTTTGTTAGTGGTCCAGGTAAGATGGATTTTGTTGTAAATAGTAATTATTACTATTTAGGAGTGGAGAGAATGAAGATGTTTAAATGGCTAGTAGCTGCATTACTCGCAATCCTCGTGGTGATTGTGGTGGCGGCGGCTTTTACCAGGCCGCATTTACAAAAAGAAAATAAACCGGTGCGGGTGGTTACCAGCCTGAACTTTTATGGTGAAGTGGCGAAGCAGGTGACCGGTCGGTATGGGGACGTGACCGCCATCATAAATAGCGCCTCGATCGACCCCCATGATTACCAACCCGGCACAAAGCAGGCTAAACAAACTGCCCAAGCAAACTTGGTAATTGATAATGGCCTCGGCTATGATCACTGGCTCCAACAATTGGTGGTAGCGACTAATCCCCGGGTCCGGCAAATTGATGTTGGCCACGACATTGCCAAGAAGGGTGCCGGGAGTAATGAGCACGTCTGGTATAACCCCGCCGTTATGGAAAGACTAGCCAAGCAGGTTGCAAGCGATGCGGGACACCTTGATCCCGCCCACACTGCCTACTACCGGCAAAATGCGCGACGCTACTTACGTCAATTGCATCAGGTGGACGTTAAAATTGGCCAGCTTCACCATAATATTGGGAATAAGCGACTAGTGGATGTTTCCGAACCCGTCTTCGATTACTCTCTTCACCGCATCGGCTATCAGGTCAATGATCAGCACTTTGCTAAGGCCGTTGAGGATGGTAATGATCCTTCCCCGAAGGACATTGCGAATATCCGGAGTGACATCATTAATCACCGGATCGCGTTCTTTGTGGTCAACACGCAGTCATCTGATCGAGTAATTGATAACTTGGTTGAATTAGCGCACCAGTATGACGTACCGGTATTAAAAGTAACCGAATCAAAGCCCAACGGACTGACATATCCAGAATGGATGTTGAAACAGTATCGCCAACTAGAAAAGATCCAGGAAGGGAGATCTTAACCATCGCCATTTTAACTGTTGACAGCTTAACGACTGGTTATGGAGACCAGCCGATTGTTAAAGACCTGACCTTTGACGTTAACGAGGGTGACTTCTTGGTCATCATTGGTGACAATGGGGTCGGCAAAACAACGCTTATTCGTTCACTACTGGGGTTATTACCAGTTATGAGCGGGACCATTAACTATGCGGATGACTTGCGGGTTGGTTATGTACCGCAATTCCGTAATATTGATGATGAATATCCACTATCAATTCGTGATTTTGTTGCCCTGAATCTGCCACAACGACCGTTCCCCTGGATTACCAAAAAGGAACATCGGGCAATTGACCGCATGCTGCGGTTGACCAATTTGACGACAATTGCTGATCGTCCTTTAGGGTTAGCCTCTGGTGGGGAAAAGCAACGGGCATACCTGGCCCAGGCTCTGCTGCGTGATCCACAGCTCCTAATCCTGGATGAATCAACAGCCAGCCTGGATAATGATATGAAGTATGAATTGCTAAACGTTGTTGCCCGTTTCCAACAATCTGGCCTCAGTGTCATTTTTGTTACTCATGATTGGGAACTGGCAACCGAGTACGGTAACCGTTTCTTACGTTTAACACCGAATGGCGCGTCGACGGGACCGATTAATGAACTGCCCAAGCCAACAGTTGAGGGGGCCAAGTAATGTTTGCACTTAGTTTTATGCGCCACGCCTTTGTAGCAGGCACCTTTATTGCAATTGTTTCTGGATTGATTGGGGTGTTCGTTGTCGCCCGGGGATTGCCTTTCCTCACCCACACCCTATCTGAAATTGGCTTTGCAGGCGCTTCATTTGCCGTATTTGCTGGGTGGCCAGCCTTAAATGGAATGATCCTCTTCACAATGCTGTCGTCAATTGTTGTCGGCCAGATGAGTATTAAACGGAGCAGGCGGGAAGCCGTTATTTCTGCTGTGTCTGCCCTATTCTTAGGACTAGGGATCCTCTTCCTA
>CALVFC010000146.1 GCA_944326735.1 uncultured Limosilactobacillus sp.
GACCACCGAGATCTACACGCTTTCCCTACACGACGCTCTTCCGATCTGCTTTAACGGAAGGAATCTAGCCACTTTGCACTGGAACTAATAACTACGATATTCTTTGATTCTAAACTTCCGCAAAGTCGCTCTATTTAATTTTAACCGTTCTCTAAGTGCACCCTGGTGACTACAGATAATTCGTAAACAGAATACTAAATGAGATTTCTAGTCACACTTACGTTGCTTCTAGCCTACTCCGTAACTTCCTTCGGCGCTAGAGATACGGGAGGAATCAATGATTAACATTGCCTCATTTCTTTTTCCTTCCACACCTGTAATATACCATCTTCTGTAAGCGGTTGCAATACTTTTTCCTAAATTTGTGAAAGTAAGAGCATCATCGCCACCAGGTTATTAATTCCGTGGAGAATCATCGAATTTCTAATGTCACCAGTCCGCCGGTAAACAAAGGCCAGCACCATCCCCATCAACGCATAAATCATAAAACTGATCGGATTGGTGCTAAGGTGACCGCAAGAAAAGACAATCCCCGATAATATAATCTTCGGCCAGAACGAGCTTGGCTTAAAAAACATGTTCGTTAAGATTCCCCGGAAGATGTACTCTTCCGCAATCGGTGACAAGATAACCGCTGAAAAAGAAAAGACCAGCGTGATCAACTGGTTGTGACCTAACATCATCGCTAAATTGGCGTTATTGGCGGTTTCCGATTGGTGGTAGAACAACTCGTTCAAATTACCTAAGATTCCTTCAGCAAACAGGATCGTCAGGTAACCGAGGAAAATCGCGCCAAGACGAATGCCGCGCGGTTGTCCCAACTGGTTATAACGCCGGTACGTGCTCCGGGCGAGGATAATAACCGCAACCATGAGACCAATAAAGACGGCCAGCATTGGTACCACAATTGTTTCCGCATGGGGATGGCGGTTAGCCAACTCGACAGCTACTGGTGGCACCTGAATAAAGAGAAAAAAGCCGGCCATGATACCGACTCGCTTAATAAAATTCCAAACCTTACTCATTATGATGGTCCTTCTTCTCTTCAGCTAATCGCTTGGCCCGCTGACGTTGAATACTCCATCGCGCCGTAATCCGCGTCACAATCACGTTAGCGACAATGAAGCCCAGAATCCAAACAATGTACAGCCACCAGCCGGTGAGGACTTTGGCGATTGTGAGCCAGATCAGTACGGCAAAGATAATCACTGGTGGGATGACAATTTTCAGGATCATATCTGCTTTCATAACATTATCTCCATTTTTTCAATCAGTTTACTAAAGCATCCGTGTTCACGCAAGCCACTAATACTGGTGAAAGACATCATCCATTATTTGTTTCGTCGTGTGCATTTGCGTTCCCCGAATCCGAACATAGGTAATCTGTTTCAACGGGATATCATAAGTCCACATAGATGACAAGTCATGTTCATTCAAATAGTGAAGGTTCAACGTGATTTGGTTGAGCTCATGAATCATCCCCGTGAAGTCGTCATGACCCTGGTACTTATCAGTGCCAACCACTATCGGCAATTGATGCTGGTACGAGTCATCTAGGGCTTTGGCGAGAATTGGTCCATCGGGAAACTCCGGATGCTGGTCTAGGAACGATTGAATATGCCACAAGTCAAAATAGTGGTGTTCATGGGCAACCTTCGTTTTTTCTGAGACAGTTGTTAAATAGTCGGTCCCGCTGGCGGTATAGCGAATAGTGTCCAGCCGAATAGCGACTAAGTCATTAATCTTACCGTCCCAATCAATACTAATCAGCAAACAGAAGCTGGCATCCAAGCCGACCACGAAGCCCACATTAAAGTAGTCATCATGGGGAAGGTTATGAACCTCTATCAACGTCCCCTGCTGTTTGGCAATCGTCAGCTGAATACGCACTTCTTCATTACTCATTTGTTCAGTCAAAACGGTCCCTCTTTCAGTTATCATTCAATCAAGAATGAAAAAAGTTACTCAAAGTAGTGTACCAGTTTTGAACCATTGATGGCAATCATAACGGCCTGTTTGAATGATAAGTGAATTGCTTTTCTCACACAATATGTGACTTTTTAAAATAGGAAATTGCCATATTTTGTAGTAAGATGGTTCTTGTGTTTAATTTTAAGTAAAGAGGGTCAACTATGGTGATTATTACAGCAGGAATGATTGGTGTCGGCAAAACCACGCTTACTGGTAAGATTGCCGATCACTTACATACAAAAGCATTTTTCGAACCGGTCGGCGAAAATCCCGTCTTGCCGTTATACTACAAGAACCCGAAACAATATGGTTTTTTGCTCCAGATCTACTTTTTGAATAAGCGTTTTTCAATGATCAAGCGTGCTTTGAAAGATGATAACAACGTCCTGGACCGTTCTATTTACGAGGACGCCCTGTTTACCAAGGAAAATAACGCGGAAGGTAATATTTCGGATACCGAATTGGAAGTATACCTAAAGCTCCTTGATAACATGATGGCTGACTTACAACGTTTGCCAAAGCGGGCACCTGACTTAATGGTTTATTCGGAAACTGATTTTGAAACGATCCTCTACCGGATCAAGAAGCGTGGTCGCGATTACGAGCAAATCGATACCAACCCCGAACTGAAGGACTACTATTACAAGATGTGGAAAGCATACAAGCAGTGGTACCGCGACTATGACGCTAGTCCAAAGATGAAGATTGATTTGGAAAAGTATGATTTGGAAGACCCCGCAAACGTTACGGCCGTGTTAGGAATGATCGACGACCGTCTCAAGGATATTCGTTAATTAATTACAGATATTCACCAGCAACCATTAGTGTTCACGTGTTGAACGCTAATGGATTTTTTTATTTAAACAGGAACCGCCGGACCAACTGGAATACCCCAGCTGTTCCGGCACCACCCATTACTGAGACAATGGGCGTTGGGTAATGGTGGTTAGTATGCGGGGGTGACTGGTGGCCCGCCGGATCGGCTGAATCATGAAAAGAAACATGAACTGAATGGTGGGACTTGCCATGATCACTTTCTCGTAGCGGACGGTCATACCTGGTCAATTGGTACTGGTCAATTAACCGGTTCAGCTTCCGATCATATTCAGGGTCAGTGGCGTACCTCCCCAATAAAGCATGGGTGGCCTGCCGGTAATGTGAGCACGCTGAACGGTGGACATCACGGTATAGCGGATCCTGAAGTGTTTCCCCGTAATCAAGCAGCGACGCCCAGTCACTATCATAGGTTCGAAAGCGATCCTTAATCTGCTGCTGATGACCAGCAAAGTACTCACTGGTTGGGGCCATGATTGTGTCACCACGGCCATTGTCCTTAAC
>CALVFC010000147.1 GCA_944326735.1 uncultured Limosilactobacillus sp.
AGCCTTGCGGGTATCGTCGATAGTGTTTGGTGCCGAGCATCCGGACTGGGATTTTGACCAATTTGTCCAAGCAGAAGCCCACTTTCTGAAGGATGGCTTTGCACGCTATAATGCCACGTTTGCGACCCAGTTTAATCAAGAACTTAAACAGGCGACGGGGCATGCGCTGACTGAACCAAACGATATTCTAGCGTTTGCCTACCATAAGGCCATCATTAATCAAGGGGCCGCGATTGAGCCAGTGGCGATTGCGCGTCAGGGTAGCCAATACCATGACCAGTCAATCACGGGTACCATTGCATCAGCCAGCGCAATTCGACAAGCAATCCTGGACGGCGACCCCGTTGACCAAGTTGTGCCTGAACAGACGGCTAAAGATCTCGCAGGTATCGGCTCAGTTCCTGATTGGCAGGCATTATACTCCTTGTTAAGGAACTACTTGATCCAGGCACCCATCGGGGAATTACAAACCATTTACCAAATGACAGAGGGCTTGGAACACCGGATGAAACGGGCGGCCCAACAATCGCTGTCGTTTACCCAATTTATTCATGAACTAAAGACAAAGCGATACACCTATTCGCACCTGCTGCGGGTATGCTTCTATGCGGTAATGCAACTGCGTGAGGACCAGGTCCAGGCGCACTTGCGACAACCGTATTTACGTATCTTAGGCTTTACCGCTGGTGGCCGGCAGTACCTTCACACGATCAAGAAGCAGACGAATTTACCGCTGATTACTAAGTGCGGTCAAGCTGAGCGGGACCACATTCTAAATCTGGACTATCGGGCGGGTAAATTGTACCAGCTATTTACGTCTCAAGAGCAGGATCTGAAGCGGGCTCCCGTGATGTTGAGCTGATCAGAGACTGTCAAGGAATTAACATTGACAAGCAACTAGGGCGCTAGTATAATGGTGCTTGTTGCATTAGGAGGTTGAAATCATGAAGTGGACCTTATCAGAGTTACATCGCTATTCCAGCGAACCGTTACACATCAACGATACCCTTGATTTGAATGATCTCCTGACGAAGTCATTTCCTGATGTGATTTTAGCCGTTCAGCCGGTCAAGGTTGATGGCTACGTAACTTATGACCAGGGGGATGCCACTGTTGCTACTCATGTCAAAACAACGGTGACGGTTCCCTCAAGTCGTTCTTTAACACCCGTTCAGTTACCATTAGACTTTGAATTTTCAGAAACCTACATCGATGATCCTAGTCACCGTGACCGTTACGAAGATGATGAAGTTGTCTTCTTAATTCACAGTGGCGATACGATCAACTTTGATCAGGCAGTGGCTGAAAACATTGTCGAACAAATTCCATTACGGGTGCTTTCTGAGGATGAACGGCAAGGCAAACCGATGCCTACCGGGAAGGGCTGGCAAGTTATCTCTGAAGATGACTATCAAGCCAAGAAGCAGAAAGACAAACCAGTTGATCCACGTCTCGCGAAGTTGAAAAAACTATTTCCTGATCAGGATGAAAATAAGTAGCGGACGGTTAAAAAATAACCTTTGTGGATGAAAAATACTTTTAGGAGGTGTCAAACATGGCTGTTCCAGCACGGAAGACTTCAAAGACTCGTAAGCGCATGCGTCGTGGACACATTAAGTTGACTGTCCCTGGCCTTGCACCTTGCCCAAACTGCGGTGAACTCCGTAAGTCACACATGGTATGCCCTAACTGCGGTTACTATGACGGCAAGCAAGTTGTCGACACTAACAACTAATATTAAAAGAAAAGACCTCTTCCTAGGCGCCGGACCTGAAGTGGTCTTTTTATTTTGCCATTTTAGCGCCGTGAATAACGATAAATACTAGGGTTTATTAGAAAATTGTGATAAAATTACTGTGTTTTATTAATGTCGTAAATACGAAATAACAGCGCAGGTGAAATTATGAGTCGAATTTTAATTATTGAAGATGAAGAAAATTTAGCAAAGTTTGTTGAAATGGAGCTCAAGCACGAAGGCTATGACACGGATGTGGAATTAGATGGTCGTGCCGGACTGCAAGCCGCTTTAAACGAAGATTTTGATTTGATTCTGTTAGACTTGATGTTGCCAGAATTAAACGGAATTGAAGTTGCCCGGCGGGTTCGTGAACTGAAGAGTACGCCAATCATTATCATGACGGCCCGGGACTCAGTGATTGACCGGGTTTCTGGCTTTGACCATGGTGCTGATGATTACATTGTTAAGCCATTTGCCATCGAAGAATTACTTGCGCGTGTCCGGGCCCTGTTACGGCGGATTAGTATTGAAGATGGTCACAACAAGGAACACCAGACCACTGTTAAGTACAAGGACCTGACGATTGAAAAGGAAAATCGGGTTGTTCGTCGTGGTGACGATGTCATTAACTTGACCAAGCGGGAATATGAACTGTTGCTCATCCTGATGGAAAACATCAATGTTGTTATGTCACGGAAGGACCTCTTGAGTAAAGTTTGGGGATATGATTCCAAGGTTGAAACTAACGTGGTTGATGTTTACATTCGTTATCTGCGGAACAAGATTGACCGGCCAGGCGAAAAGAGCTACATCCAAACCGTTCGTGGTACCGGTTATGTTATTCGTTCCTAAGGCCGCATTATGACAGATCAAGAAAATGGCAAACGCTTCTTCTCGCTAAAGCTGAAGTGGGCGCTAGGAACCTCCATTGGCTCTTTTATCATTTTTAGTATTGTCGTTATGGCGATGTTTTCCGCCTTTACGCAAAACTTATTAGGGTCAGAACGGCGGTTGCTGAACACCGGGATGGATAATATTAGTCGCCAATTGTCGAATACTGACCAGGTACTTACCAAGCACCGGATTAGTGATATTATCAACCCGCCATCGCAGACCAACTTTAACGAAGGGGAAAACTTTAAACGACCGATTATCCAGGAACTCTCTGATAACCACCTGATTGTGAATGTCTATACGCCTAAACACCAGCTGGTTTTCAGCACCGGTAAACGACTGGTTAAACCGACTTTTTCTAATCAACGATCGGTGAAAATGACGGAAGGACCTAACCATAAAATCATTGCTGGCCTGATGCCGATTTATTCGCGTCATAATCGCCACCTGTTAATTGGTTACCTGCAGGTTGAAAATGACCTGAATGCTTACATGGCCAGTTACCATCAGATCCAACTGGTTTGTTTCTTTGCCATGTGCCTGGTTATTCTTGCCAGTGGCCTGCTGGGCTACTTCCTGTCGATGTTTCTTCTGCGGCCGTTGGGTGATATCCATGACACGGTCAAGGCAATCGGTAAAGATCCTACCAAGAACATCCGTGTTC
>CALVFC010000148.1 GCA_944326735.1 uncultured Limosilactobacillus sp.
TGTTTACTTTCTTCCAGGAAGTGGTGGTATTCCGCCTGTTGCCTAGCCTTGAATAGGGAAATCTTGTCCACTAGCTGGGAGGTTGAAGCGGGCTTACCGGTCCACCCGATCAATAGTTGCAGGTTTTCTGGTGCCTTCAATGACTCGATCTTCAGGTCCGGCCATGGTAATTCGACCAGGGTGCGGAGGTCGAGGTACTGCCGTTGTTGGGCGAGCCATTGGCGGTCAAATGAGTGGTAGGCAATCCAACCACCGTACACGGAAGCCGCTACGTCACCAAGGGAACCGTTCCCCTGAACTTCAAAGTGAGCGATGGCCGCTAACTTGAAGATTTCGTCCTTGGTAACGGGTAAGTTGTAGAACCGGCACAGGGCCTTAACCGTAGCAACGGTTACGGCTGCAGATGAACCCAACCCGTATTTTTTGCCGCTCTCACTGTCAAGTTGGCTGTCGATGTGCAGGTCGTAAATCCGGAGTTCACGGGCAAAACTGCGGGCGTATTCTTCGGTGACCCGAATAGCTGACAGAATGTAAGAGAATGGGTTATCCCGCTTGTCGACCACCATTTGTTCACCACGCCGCCGCCACTGCAGGGTGTTGCTGTGGTATTGGCGACTGATAATTTGGCCGACTTCATTGGCACTTTCTTCAATTGAACACGTCACGAATTGATCCAGTGCTACCAGAATCGCTGGGTAACCATTTTCAACTACTGCGTATTCACCGGCAATGTACAATTTACCGGGTGCTTTTTCAGTAATCACTTTTCAAAAACCTCTCAATCAATTAATCATCAATTATTGTAACACCTGGACCCGGTTGTGAAACGATTAAACGCTCGCTACCAAAGACGGGGTTTAACTTATCGAGGATGGCTTGACGGTCATGGCGGTCGTAAATCACCTTGACGTTCGGACCGGCATCCATGGTGTAGTAAGCGTTGATCCCTGTGTCCCGCAACTCATGAACTAAGCGAATGGCGGTCAGTGTATCAGCGTCGAAGTATGTATAGGCGGGATCAGCAGACAGTGTTAAGGCATGCATCCGCATGGCATTCTCTTCGGCAATGTGCCCAATTGTTGGAATGTCACGGTCATCAATCGCCTGCTTCATGGCCTGCATGTCATCAGCAACGACCTGCCGCCAAGCGGGGTAGTAGGGGGATGTTTCCACAGAGGACTGCATCCCGGAACGCGAAGAAACCTTCTTCTTTTTCGTGTTTACCAAAATAGCCAGCATCTCAATTGGAAAATCGACCTGCTCCATAATTGGTTCAGCAAATGAGGATTGGTCATCGCTTCCCCGGTGCCATTCTACTAAGCCCCCGTAAATTGATCGGGTAGCGGAACCAGACCCGCGCCGGGCTAACCGTGACAGGTCACGCCGAGATAGCTTTATCCCCGCTGCACCAGCGGCCGCGGTTGCTAAGGCCGCAAACGCGGAGGCTGATGAAGCCAGGCCAGCTGCCATCGGCACGTGGTTAGTGGATTCGACATGGGCAAAAGTCGACTTGCCACTCATCTGACGCACAATATCCAGAAAGGCGGCAATCTTGGCTTGGCCCTTACCAGTAACTGCTTGACGGTCAATCGTGACTTGGTCCGCGGTCAGTGTCGGGTCGAATTCCACCTTCGTCGTTGCATAGAACTCATTAAGAGTCAGGGACAGGCTGTCAGTTTGCGGCAGTATCAATTGCCGGTCACGTTTTCCCCAATACTTCACTAACGCAATATTCGTATGAGCACGCGCCGTCGTCATCCTTGGCCTGCCTCGCTTTCTTCTAATGGTTGGAGCCATACCTGTTTAGCCCCGTGGTCAGTTAGGACGGTCGCAATCTTCCGGGCATCTAGCGCTGTCTGCGTGATGGCAAACATGCAGCCCCCGCGACCGCCGCCGGTCAGTTTAGCACCAATTGCGCCATGTTCACGGGCCACCTTGATCAAGTGGTCTAGTTCGGGTGAACTGACGTTGAGGGCGGCCAGGTCTGCCTGAGCAGCGTTTAACGCCGTCCCCAATTTCATTAGTTCATTGTTCGTTAAGAATGTCTTGCAGGCAGTACTTAACTTGCCAAGGTGGTCAATGTGGTCGACCGTCTCTTGGTGGTTATTCTGTAACTGGTCTTGGACCGCCTCAATGGCTTCTTTAGTAGCCCCCTTGATTCCTGTATCAGCAATTACCATCGTCCCGGTCAGGTGCATTTGGAAAGGTGATCCTGCTTGGCCCTTGATAAAGAAGAGCGGCTGCTTGGAACTGACCGTGGCTGCATCGAGGCCAGAAGGGGACCGGTGGGTAATCTCTTCTTCAATGTCAGCCAGTTGCAAGAGCAGGTCACGGTTGAGCGGTGCTTCGTAGTAATCAAAAAAGGCGCGGACAATGGCGACCGCGGTAGCAGCTGACGATCCCATGCCCCGTTCGGCAGGGAGGTCAGACTCAATTGTCAGCTTCCACGGATCATCTTCACCATGAAAACGTTCGATGAGGGCTTGAACTAATTTCTGGACGCCGCTCATCTTCTTTGGCAAGTCACTGATTGCACCGGTGAAATACTCACTCGCAATCGTTTGGCCCGCCGTCGCAGGTGTGATGGTGGCGGTCATTTTGACATCCGGTAGTGGGAGGGCAATGGCTGGCTGCCCATACACAACTGAATGCTCCCCAATTAAAATGATCTTGGCATGACTATGGCCGATGCCTAATTCCTTCACATTCAAAACCTACTTTCTTCGCAAAATTCCATTCTCCATCATATCCTAGTTTGCTGCATTTGCCAAAGTTTCCCCATTAATTGTTACTATAATTTAATAATTCGGTGGTGTATCATATTAGTAGAAATTTTCAGTTAATTACAATGAAACATGGTGATAGTTTGTCAACGAAAACAAATCATCGTCAGTCGAAGAAGCGGCCACCACGCGGTCCCATTTATTCGGTGGTCGACCTTGAAACGACTGGCACTAGTGCACGCCGCGGTGACCGGATTATCCAGATCGGGGCGGTTCTTGTCCAGGATGGCAAGATTATTAACCAATTTGAAACGAAAATTAACCCGCGGACGACGATCCCCCGGTCGATCGAACAACTAACGGGGATTCACAACGGTGACGTACGCCACGCCCCCTTATTTGAAGATGTGGCCGGGACCATCTACAGTCTCCTATCCGGGACGATCTTCGTTGCCCACAACGTCAACTTTGATTTTCCCTTTTTAAACGGGGAACTCGAACGCGCTGGTTATCCGGAACTGCCGATTAAGGCGATTGATACCGTCACGATGAGTCAGATCTTGCTGCCCA
>CALVFC010000149.1 GCA_944326735.1 uncultured Limosilactobacillus sp.
ATCCTTGTCCCATGGGAAGTAGAGACCATCAACCAAGCCACCCCATGCATTGAAGTGCCAGTCGACTGCCCGCATGTCACCCTTGTCGTTCTTAACAAAGGTTGCCCCACAGTCACGGACCCATGAGTCATCGTTGGAGATTTCAACAACTTCAACGTTGTCTGGCAACATTGTCAGAGCATTTTCGTATTGGTCATCATTAACACCAACAGTAACGTGTTCGAATTGGGAAATAGCCTTAGCTACTTCAACGAAGGTCTTTTGGGCTGGCTTACCACCGTTACGCCAATTATCGGGACGTTGTGGCCACAGAATGTATACACCCTTGTGTGGTTCAAATTCTCCTGGCATCCGGAAACCATCTTTTTTAGGACTGCTTTTTAAAGTTTTCATAATTCATTATCCTTTCTACTAATGTTTTTTAGCTTGCTGTGCAACATGAACCATAATTTCACCAACAATTAGGGCAATAATGGTCCCAATCAGGACAGGCATCTTACTATCAAAGTCAGCCTTGCCGGTTGGCAAAATTGTCAATAATACACTGATGATAATCAGGATTTCTGGAATCCAAGTGAAGAGGTTGATCATAACCTTGCCACCAGGAACCTTGAATGGCCGTTCATGATCTGGATCGATCTTACGCAATTTCCAGAATGCTGGGAACATCAGAGCGTAAGACAGGATCAAGGTAACCACGTTCAGGGAGAAGAAGGCCCAGAAAATGTCTTGATTTGGGATGAATGGAGCGGCAACACAAAGGATCGAAGCAATGATTCCGTTGACGATCCCGGCACCGATTGGCATCCCGTTCTTATCTTCCTTACCAAAGATTGCTGGTAAGTCGTGGTTCTTGGCTGCGTAATCAGCCACGTAGTTGATCCCTAATGCCCATGAAATCATTTCAGAAATCAGAATGAACATGAACATAACACCAACCATCACAATGAACCAGTTCATCTTACCCATTAAGACAAGGAAGGTATCGAGCAGACCGCTAGAAGCGGAAAGCTTAGACGTTGGAATTGCAACACCAACTGCAAAGGCAGCTAACAGGTAGAAGATCGCAATTAAGATCCCACCATAAATTGTGGCCTTTGGGATTTGGCGCTTAGGATCATCCATGTTATCAGCCATCGTTGCAACAACTTCAAAGCCTAAGAAGTTAAAGATAATGACTGATAAATTACTCAAACTACCTAAGTTTGCTTTTGGAAGCAGGTTAGCACCACTGTAATCGTTGGCAACCCCTTTGGTAGCGGCAACGTAGATCCCTAACCCAGCCAGGGAGAGAATAATTATAATCTTGAAAATGGCCGAGACGTTGGTAAGCCATTTACTTTCAGATACCGGTTTATTACCAATCAGCGTAACAACCCAAACGAAGATTAACTGAATGATAATCGTTACCCAGGTACCCAAGTGGATTTGGAATGCTTGGCTAGCAATTCCAGTGAAGAGAACGGCTAGACTAGCCATCCATAGTGGATAGTTAATCCAGTAGAGGTAAGCCAATCGTCCACCCCACCGGTCGCCGAATGCTTGTTTAACCCAGTCATAGATGCCTCCCTCACCGGTATAGGCAGTCCCTAATTCTGATGAAACCAACCCATATGGTAGGAAGAAAAAGATTAGTAAGAAGATCCACCAGAAGAATTGTGATGGACCAATGGCGGCAGCGGGTGCAACTGACTCGACCGTCATAATAACAACCACGGACATCAAGACGGCGTCAAACAAACGGAATTGTTTCTTTGGTTTATTTTCCATTTGTATCACCCATCCATTTCATAAAATCAAACAACAATTACTTATTTAATTCTTCATTAGTACGGTATGGTTCGTGAGCCAACATGTGGTCTAATTCGCCTTGGTACTTGTCAGCCAATGCCTTAGTAGCAATCTTCATGTTTGGATTCAGCAGGTAAACGAAGATGGCACGCATTGCTGTCTTCCGGTTTTCTGCTTCATCCCAAACAATGGAGTGTTCACCATCAAGAACGGAGTCAGTAACTTCTTCACCACGACTTGCTGGTAAGCAGTGCATGAACTTAACGTTTGGATTATGGGTCTTGGCTAACAATTCATCGTTAACTTGGTACTTAGGATAGAAGATCTTCATGTATTCATCTTTTTGCAATTCCTTGTCGTACAGACCGTACCAAACATCGGTGTAAACAAAGTCAGCACCATCTAAGACGCTTTCGTCTTCTGATAAGGTAATGGTTGCGCCACTCTTATCAGCGATTGCTTGGGCACGCTTCAAATCTTCTTCAGGAATTTGGTGACCCTTTGGACCGAATTGAGCGAAGTCCATCCCCATTTGAACGGCAAAGTACATCGTTGATACACAAACCTGAGTAGCATCCCCAACGAAGACGATCTTCAAGTCTTCAACCTTCTTGCCTGCTGGCATGTGTTCTTCGATGGTGGTTAAGTCACCTAATGCTTGGGTTGGGTGGCTTTGATCACTCATGAAGTTAACAACTGGCACTTTGGAGTACTTACCAAGGTCCATAATTTCGGAGTGACGGTTAACCCGGGCACCAATGATGTCCAGAAGACGACCCAGAACATGACCAGTGTCATCTAATGATTCGTGGCCACCTTCACCCAGTTGAATTTGACCAGGTGCTAAGTACAATGCGTGACCACCTAATTCAGTCATGGCAGCTTCAGCGGAGTTACGGGTCCGAGTTGAAGTTTGTTCAAAGATCATTCCCAGTGACTTGTTCTTTAACAGTGGTGGGTAGTAACCATCTTTGATTGCTGCCTTGATCTTTAAGCCAAGGTCAACCATGAATTGAAATTCTTCTTTACTGTATGTGTAAGTGTCGATAAAATCGCGCTTTGACATGTGAAACAACTCCTTAAAATTTAATTGTTATTTTCTTGACGGTTTTATAGTATCGTGTTTTTTGAAATTAAGGAACCGTTTTCAAGGCTGTTGTGACGCGATTTGCGAGGTCTAAACACGTTTCATTTGATGAAACATGTTTCATCCCTACCACGCTTACTGTTTGATTAATTTTTCACAATGTCTGGCCGATCAAAATGGTATTTCCGTGATGGTCTGTTTCATAGTCCCGTCACCAGTGGGATTGGCCATGCAAAAGGATGGATATTATTTATTAAATTTGATTTTTAAAAATATCTTAAGTCCTTGCCACTAGTGAGTTAGAGCCTTTTCAGGGTGATATTTGGCTTGGTATAATTATTCTTACCAAGAACCCATTATTAAAGGAGGCTCATATGTTAAAAGAATTCAAAGACTT
>CALVFC010000150.1 GCA_944326735.1 uncultured Limosilactobacillus sp.
CAATCTCGATTACTACTACCTGCCCTACAATTCGTTGACCATACAAAAGGTCAGTCTAAATTAAAGTGAAAAAGCACTCGACATTTGATGCCGGGTGCTTTTTTTACTTAGTGAGTCCATGGTTGACCATTTCTGGGCAATGGGATACGTCTGTTAGTCCCTAAAGTAATTACGGAGTTCGCGGTTCAACACATCCGTACTTACTAGGTCCAGGTTGATTAACTTGCCGCCAAGCCATTCTTTCGTGTCTGAATCAACATTTCCGTGCTGGTAGTCATGGTAGTACTCTTCCAGGCCACCGGTGCCGCCGATGTCTTCAATGATTCCGTAGCCGTGTGCGGTCGTCACCAGCGGTCGCGGCGCCCCACTCATGTCAACATCAAACATATTACGGATGGTGATCTTAAACTCCCACCCGTCCCCGTAATCATAGTGGAGGGTTAGGTGGTCACCAGGTTTAAACAACGAAATCGTGGCATTCCGGGCATCAATTGGCTTTATCCCCGTAAAATCGACAAGGTCTTCATCAACGAACTCCGGCAGTTGGTAACGTTCGCCTGTCTGATCGTCAGTCAAATCATAAATATGCGAGAATTGTCCACGGAACATCACGATAATTGCATCCATCAGATCGGCAATCGATTGGTTACCGTTAATCATGAAGATCCGGGAAATTTCTGGTTTAAAATCGGCCAGGCTAACCCTAATATCATACGTCTGATCAATCCGCGACGTATGAGCGCTCCGCATAATGTGGTGCTTGCGCTGACGATCCTTTTCCTGAGCCTGTTCCACCACGGGACGGAAACTTTCTCGCAATTCACCGTCGTCAATGGCCCTTAAGAAGCCAGCCGCGTTTTCAGCAAGGAATTGCGGATCATCCTTAAATATGTCTTCGAGATTGACGGCATGCGTGCTGACCAGTTCGTCACCAGTGGGATCCGTATCCGTAATATCGTCAAAGAATGCTGGAATCTTCTTTGCCGACGGGCGGTTGATAATCCCCGCTTGACTGAGGAAGGCGTAAAAGTTCGTCAAAGTCAGATTGATCAAGTCCGTCGGCTGGCCTGACATGAACGCCATCCAAAAGTAGATGTTTGCTTCGGCTAAGTTAGCGGTAACCAGGCGAATACCATCGGTTAACAGGTAGTTATTGAGGAAGTCGTCGAGAATTGACTCCGCCTCTTCATCCTGGTCAATCTGTTGGCCCAGCTCGCTGGTCATGAATTGCTTGATCATTTTACGGTTATTATCTTGAATCGCAGCAACGATCTTGGGGTGATCATCCGCTGATTCGTCCTGGTACGATTGCCAGAAACGGGGATCGCGGAATTCGGGTTGGATTGTGACATAGCTGGTCCCTGCTTTCGGCTTATTCGCCTTGATTGGCACCTCGTCATTCATGACACTAATGATGGTGTCAATTGCCAGATTAAACTGATCATTATTAAGCAAGCTCAGGAGCTGAATCGAAAGGTCGCGAAGCTGCAGGTTAGTTGGAACATCGGGATCAGCTTGGATAGTTCGCGCGAATTCGTCTTGATGTTGTTGGATTATCTTTTGGTACTGCGGCCACATCAACGGCGTGTTCGGTGAATAATGATACTGGAGCGACTCAGTAATGTCGCGGTTCATTCGTTCACGTTGTTTGCCCACTAGGAAAGTCATGGTGTTGATCAATTGAGTCATCACATGCCTGAAAGCGAACTTGTCTGGCTTATCAGTAACGACAGGGTACCCCGTTAGCTCCTCAATATGGAGGTAGTAGGTCTTGTCGCCAATCTTGATGGGTCTGACATACCATGTCCGTAACGGCTTAGTTGGTGCTTTGCCGCCATCATTGGTGATTGTGCCAACAAGTTCGTCAGGGTAAAGAATCTGGGTCATAATAATGCTCCTTTAGGTGAATGATATAGTTGAGGTGTGATTTGTGAGTGCCGGTAGTTTGCTGCGATCGGTGGTTTTTGGGGAAACGGTTAATTAACAATATTCAACGGTTGCTGCCCAGTAGCCACCCGGTTTAGGTTGTCTCGGAAAAAAGCGTACCGTTGTTTATGGAACTTAACACCGTCGGGAAGCCCGGCCGTATGGGGTGTCAGGATGACATTGGGTAACTCGCGCAGTGGACTGGTGGTCGGTAATGGCTCCTGCTCGAAGACGTCGAGGCAGGCCCCGGCAATTGTGTGCGACTGCAAAGCGGTAACCAAAGCTGACTCATCGATCAACGCACCACGCGCCGTGTTAACGAGTAATGCGGACGGCTTCATTTGGGAAAGGGTCTGGGCGTTGATCATGTGACGCGTTTCCGGAGTAGCGGCAATGTGCAAGCTGATGACGTCGCTATTAGCGTAGATGGTTGGCAGGTCGACGTTTTGCACGCCGACGATATGACGGGGATGACGTTTGTATGCGAGGACTTGCATTCCCAAGGCTTGCGCAAAAGTGGCCAGCTTCTGACCAACGTGACCAAGGCCGATGATACCAAGAATCTTACCATTGAGCTCGCCACCGGTATAGGTCAAATAATTGGCGGCCGTGGGGTGCCTCATGTAATTGTCGAGGTATGGAATGTTTTTGTACCAGCTGAGGATCAGGGCCAAGGCGTGTTCGGCAACGGCATTGGCATTCACCCCGGCGGCGTTGCAGACGGTGACATTGTGAGCAGATGCAGCGGCGAGGTCCACGTTGTCGTAGCCTGCCCCAGTTTGGATAATCTTGAGCTGGGGTGCCTGGTCGAGGATGGCTTGGTCGACGGGGACGTGCTCGGGGATGATTGCTTCAGCAGTGGCCAAGTATGGCTGAGCTTGCTCGGGAGTGACAATGTGCAGTGTCCAGTTATTTGAAAAAACGGCTTGGATAAGCTGCTTGGTAGTGGCGGGAAAGTGCCCGATGATAAGGACGTTCATGGTGGGAGGCTCCTTTGATTTGGTTTGCATTTATTATGACTGGTGCAAAAGAAAAAAGCCAGCGGAGAGGCTGACTTTTTGTGATCTGATATGGAATTTCTAAGGCCAATACCACTTATTTAATCCCAAACTCTAGGTTCTTTATAAATAACACTAATTGTGCTAAAAATCATCCCCACATGCATGGAGAATACTCACGGGTTGAGTTATCGTCAGGATCATTGTCGGGATCACCCCCACATACATGGGGAATACTCCTGCCAAGTCCCATTGGTGGTTACACAGATTGGGATCACCCCCATATACATGGGGAATACACGATTTTTACTAGGAGGATATAAACTATGCCAGGATCACCCCCATAT
>CALVFC010000151.1 GCA_944326735.1 uncultured Limosilactobacillus sp.
GGTAAAATATCACGAAAGATGATCCCCTTTTCAGGATAATCAGGAATACTTGCAACGTATTTATACAGGTCTAAAGTCATAAAAGTTATGTTCTCCTTTATTTAACGTTTAAACAATTGAACAGCCACTCGGCAACCTCTTTACTATCGCTAAATAGAAGGATCTTCTCCGCCCGATATTGAGCAGCCATCTTCAAATAGTGGTCAGTCTGTTGTAAGTCAACTTTGGTTGAGTGGTTATTTAAGTTTAAAATGCCATTACTAATTGTAACAAATCCTGCGTCAGAAAACACTCTAATCATACATTTTAGTTTTTCGGCATTAATTTTCAGGTAATTAGCCAGCTGAGCAAAGTACTGGCCCAAATCTAATTTGTGCTGACCATATAAGAAGCGATAAAGGTTAGCAAAGTCTTGCCGGTTTGGCATCCCCGCCAGGTAAATACTGTGCGGTTGAAAAAGAAGCAATCGAATCAGTGCAGGAGCAGTATCACCGTTCTTAAAGAGATCTTCGAAACTTGCTAAACTTGGTGGACAATCAACAATTGTGAGGCTGGCGTTACTAAAATCAATTGCAACCGCCTGATCGGCACTGATTGCTTTACCAGCTGGCAAGTGGTCTTTAATATTATCCAACAATTTTTGGTCATAGACGATATAGTATCCTGGGGCATTGAATAACGCTGGTGACAAGCGGTTAGTTCGTTGATCGACAACTACCGGATTTGCTAATTGAATATCAACAAGCATCAACTGAATACTACGTTTGCCGCGCCATTCGTTTACGGATATTTTCACTGCCAACTTCAATGGTCCCTGAAATTGCGCTGATAGCCACGCTGCTAGTGAACCCTTATTAAAGGCGACCACCTGCACACCACTCACCTTAAACTTGAGGTGATTATTATCCTGCCCCATTGTCCGGACATCAGTCACTGAATCAGTATCGATTTCAAAGACTGGTTCATCGTTATCAGGGCCAAAGGGTGACAATAACATTAGTTGCTCATAAAGCTGGTCATTAACTTCTGTAGGATCAAGTTTCCCCGCAATCTTAAGTGGTTGCTTTTCTTGTCCGTTAAAGCCTTGATTTGCCGCTTCAGTATTTAAAGCATCTTGCAGGTCTGTTAAGTGATTTTCCGTGAACGATAAGCCGCAAGCAGCAGGGTGTCCACCAAACGTTGTCATCAGGTCACGGTGACCATCTAATGCTTTGAAAAGATCAAAACCGTCGACACTACGACCTGATCCCTTGGCAACGGTGTCCCCATCATTTACCGAAGCAACAATTGTCGGTTTGCCCGTCTGCTCAACAATCCGTGAGGCAATGATACCTAACACACCCTGATGCCAATTATGTCCAAATACAATTAACGTTGGCGAACCCGATTTGACCAGCTTGTCCACAATTGGCTGGGCTTCTTTGACAATTTGATCAACTAATTGTTTGCGTGTATCATTGGCGTTCTCGACCTCTTGAGCTAACTGTTTCGCTGTTGACTCATCAAAAGTCGTCAGTAATTCAACACCTTTGCTAGCATTGCTGACCCTGCCCAGTGCGTTCAGACGCGGCGCAATGGTAAATGCAACATCAGTCCCGGTAATGTTTGCTTCGTTTACATTACTTAGATCGACCAATGCATGCAAACCTGGACGAGTGCCCGAACGCAATGCTTGAATACCAAAAGAAATCAAGGCACGGTTCTCATCACTAACAGATACTAAATCAGCAATTTCACCGATTGCCACCAAGTCCAGCATTTCTTCTGGGAATTCTCCTGTCAATGCCCACGCAACCTTAAAGGCCACTCCTACACCAGACAGGTCAGGGAAAGGATACTTCGTCCCAGGATAGCGCGGGTGAACTATTGCGGTCGCATTTGGTAAATCAGCCGGCATCTCATGGTGGTCCGTTACAACCACGTCCACTCCTTTTTTAATGGTCGGATCAATAACATCTTTTCCAGAAACCCCGTTATCAACGGTCACAATGAGTTTAGTGCCATCATTAACAATCTTCTGATAGGCATCCGCATTCGGACCATATCCATCTTTAAACCGATCAGGAATGTAATAGTGGACATCAGCACCTAAATCTTGTAACGTTTCATACATCAACGCCGTGGACGTAATGCCGTCAGCATCGTAATCCCCATAAATTGTAATTCGTTCCTGATCTGCAATGGCCTGTTGGATCCGATCAACTGCTTTGTCGATATCATGAAGTAAGTGTGGATCGTGAATACTGTCGGCAGTGGGGTGAATAAATGCTTGGATTTCTTCAGGAGTCTTAATCCCTTTGGAAACCAATAATTGGGCTATTATGGGCGAACAACCTGTTTGCTTTGCTAAATCAGCTACTAACCCTTGATCATCCTTCGTTAGTTGTGCTGTCTTCCATTGATAATGAGCACTGATCATGCGTTTTCCCCATTTCCTGTGTTATAAACATGAACGAGACTGAGCATTTGGCCCAGTCTCATTTTTTAAAGTTCATTACGGTTTTGTTGAAAATCAAAGAATTTCTTGATTGTCCAGTCTCCTAATCCCGGGATCATCCGGTAAATCCAGCTAAGGTAGGAAACGTATGTTGGCACATTGATTTCACGTGTCTTATAGCCAACATTGTCCCACACTTCACGAGCCAAATCATCCACTGAAATGAACATCCACTTTGGTAGATGAGAACGGTACTGACTATTTGGACTCGTATGGCGCCAGAATGGTGTGTCAATGGGTCCCGGATTAACAGTTAGCACCTGGACCCCGTAATCCGCAACTTCCATCCGTAAAACATCATCAAACTGAATCAGGCCAGCTTTAGTTGCGGAGTAAGCAGCACTGTTTGGAGTAGGAATTTTCCCCGCAATGGAGCCAAGATTAATAATGGCCCCATAGCCCTGGTCCATCATCTGTTTGGCAACACAGCGACTGATGTACATGGCCGCCAACAAATTAACCTTGACCATCTGAGCAAAGGTCGACCACTGTTCATGAACGGCTTCAGAGAAATCACCCAAGCCAGCAGAGTTGACCAGCACGTCAATCCCTCCAACTTCATGGTTAATTTTATCAAGAACCTGGTCAATTTGATCGGGATCAGTCACATCTAGTTGGTATGAAAAGGATGGCCGGCCTGAGAGGATTAAGCATTGTTGTTCAACTTTGTGGAGTTGCGCAATATTACGAGCAGCAACAACCACAATTGCCCCCCGCCGCGCTGCTTCTAAAGCAAGAGCCTTACCAATACCACTTGACCCACCGGTA
>CALVFC010000152.1 GCA_944326735.1 uncultured Limosilactobacillus sp.
CCTTGCAGCTGGGTTACTAAAAACACAATCTGAAAAAAGTCTGTTGACGAGCTTGCCCCTCACTGCTGCATTATTTTACACAAAGACTACTATACAACGTCTACTAGCCCTTAGTCAATGGTTTTCATGAGGCGGCGACCAAATTCTTCCATTTGCTGGGCAATCTCCTGATTGAACCGCGCTTTGACTGGGGCATCCAGGTCGAGGACTCCGTACAACTGATCACCTTTGAAGAGGGGCACAACTAATTCGGATTGGGCCGCACTATCACACGCAATGTATGACTTGAACTGGGTCACGTCATCCACTACCTGAGTTTCTTTACTGCTGGCTGCCACTCCACAGACACCCTTACCAAGGGCGATATGCATGCAAGCGACCTTGCCCTGGAACGGTCCTAAGTCTAACTGTTGGCTTCCGGTATTAAATAGGTAAAAGCCAGCCCAATTAAGTTGCTCCACGTTTTCCATAATTAACGCACTAGCGTTAGCCAAGTTGGCAATTGGATTATGTTCGCCGGTAAGAAGGGCGGTGACCTGTTCGTTTAATAAGGAGAAATCTGCCATTATTTATTACCTCTTTTCATATTGCTTTCATGACTATGTTATAATTTTGTTAGAATTTTATGGCTTAACGCAAGTTCTGTCAACGTTGGCTAGTAATTTAGTAGGTGGATTGAATATGTTTCAAATTATTATTGGTGTTTTAATTGTCATTGTTGTCATCCTTGGTGGAATTTATTGGTACCAACAACACATTGTTAAACGGGTTGCTGGCCTGAAGGGGCAATACCAACAACTGGTTGACCAAAAGATGGATCAACAATTGAAGGATGCACAAGGCCTAAAGGTTAGCGGTGATTCACAAAAAGAATTGACCCAGTTGGAAAAACATTATCACGATGATGTCCAACCTTTATTTAAGCAGTTAAAGGATCAGTTAGATACGGCAGAAAAGGCTATTCATACCAGTAAGGTCTTTGCACTAGGGCAGCAACTAAACGATCTGGAATTGCTAATTGGGCAAATTAGACAGGAATTACACAAAGCCACGGCTACTATCCAGCGCTTAACCCAATTGCAAAAATCACATCAACATGCGATCGATCAAATTAAGGCCCGTTACCGTCACTTCCACCACGTCCTGGATGAAAAGAGCTTTCAATTTGGCGACAGTATCACGCCGTTGAAACGGAAACTAGCCGAATTAGAACAACAGTATGCTCACTTTATTGAGTTAACTGATCAGGGTGACTATGAAGGTGCGGAAAAACTCTTAAATGATTTGAAGCATGACAACACCACGTTGGCAAATGAAATTGAACAAATTCCCGACTTATATCGTCCATTAGCAGTCGAATTTCCCACTCAATTGGATGAATTACAGAAGGGGTATGACCAACTGACTAAGCAACACTACCGCTTTACGGCTGATGACATTCCTGACCAGATTGCCGATTTGCAAGACCGTCGTCAAAAGGCCATTGATCAAATTAATTCATTAGAGCTGACAGACATTGACCGGTCCAATAAGGAAATGGCTGACCAAATTGATGACCTGTATGCCGTCATGCAAAAGGAATTAGATGCTAAACCGCAAGTCGAGCACTTAATGGGGGTTATTGGTAAGTTTGTGGACCACGCTGCGCACCAAAACGACGAACTTGCCCGTGAACTTGATCGTTTAAGCATTAACTACAGTTTGAACAATCATGAGATTGAAGATACCCGTTCTTTAAATGAACAGATTAGTACGATCCGTAAGGAATACCAAGAAGACGCCCAGGCAGTGGACAAACAAACCGCAATTTATAGCCAAATTCTCGACCGGGAGCAAGCAAATGAAAAGTCACTTCATCAGATCGAAGAGCAACAGGCCAAGATTAATGATGAGGTGGCAAAGCTGCAAACGGACGAGCAACGAGCCAAGCAGATGCTGCAAAAGTATGCTACCCAGATCCGGGCTTTGCGGCGGCAGGTTGACCAACTGAACCTCCCAGGCTTCCCCAAAGATTACCTGAACTACTTCTTTGGGGTTAGCGATGAGATTAAAAAGCTGGCGGAAGAGTTAAACCAATACCGGGTTGACATGGATGAAGTCACGAAGCAATTAATTATTGTTGAATCTGACTTAGAAACGCTTCGTGATAAGACCAACGATGTCCGCGACAGTGCTGAATTGACTGAACGTTTGCAGCAATACGCTAACCGTTTGGCTGACAACAAAAAGATTGCTGCCGCTGCTGCGAAGTCGCGTCAGCAGTTTGAAAACTACAATTACACTGCTAGCTTGGAAACCATTGCTACTGCTTTGGAAGAAGTAGAACCCGGAAGTTACAAACGGATTGAAGACAGCTACTATGCAGAATTAAAGTAGTTTACTAAGCCTACAGGGTGCAATAAATAAGGACTCTCGTGTTCGGATAATTCGAACGCGAGGGTTCTTTTTGGACTGATTGTGTTTTTGATAACCTCATTTGAATTTATGAAGGGTTACCGCTGTTTTTAATGGTAAGTTCTGCTATAATTAACAATCGATTTATCAAATTAGGAACCAACATCTATCCAATCTAATGCGCTTAAAGATTAATCAATGGGAAGGTTCATAGTTAAATGATTTATTTTGATAATAGTGCGACTACCAAAGTCGCTCCGGAAGTTTTACAAACATACGATACCGTTAGTCAAAAGATCTGGGGGAACCCAAGTAGCCTCCATAGCTGGGGTGAAAATGCCTGGAATTTGTTGGAGCAGGCTCGCCAGCAAATTGCTAACTTATTCCATGTAAAGCCGAGTGAAATTATTTTTACTTCTGGTGGTTCGGAAGGTGACAACTGGGTGATTAAGGGAACAGCGATGGCTAAGCACCGGTTTGGCAAGCACATCATCACCACGTCAGTTGAACATGCGGCTGTTCGCAACCCAACTCAACAGTTGAAGGATTTAGGATTCGACATTACTTATTTGCCAGTAGATAAGGAAGGACGAATCAACCCAGCAGATGTTAAAGCGGCCATTCGTCCTGATACGATTCTCGTTTCCATCATGGCTGTTAATAACGAGATTGGGACAATTCAGCCAATCAAGGAAGTCGGCGAGATTCTGAAAGACTATCCTAATATCCACTACCACGTAGATGCTGTTCAGGCTATTGGTAAGGGACTGGATGATCTGGTATTTAGCGACCGGGTCGACTTTGCAACGTTCTCTGGCCATAAGTTCCATGCTCCACGGGGGACTGGTTT
>CALVFC010000153.1 GCA_944326735.1 uncultured Limosilactobacillus sp.
TGCGGGAGAGATTTCTAATGATTAGGTCCACCACTATTACCAGATGGCCGACGTATTTGTTTCGGCTTCAGATTCTGAATCGCAAGGACTAACATATGATGAAGCCCTAGCGTCAGATCTGCCGATTGTGGTCATGCGGAGTGAATATACCGATGAGTTAATTGACGACCCAGCAATTGGGATTAGCTTCCAAAAGCGGATTGATCTCGTCAACGGGGTCTTGCATTATCTCAACAATCCGCGGACTGAGGAAGAACAGGCTAAACGTGATCAAAAGTTGCATGATATTTCAGCGGCCGTCTTCGCTCATCGGGTCCTTGATTTTTATCATGATTGTCAGCGGCAAATGGCTGAGGAGGGATCTTCTCACCGCCGTCACCTTTTTGGTCGAAAGGAGTAGGCAACAATGCTTAAAATTACGATGTTTTCGTCAGCCGATAAGGTGGCTGGTCAAGGGGTCGGTTCGGCATACATTGAACTGATGCACCTATTAAAGACTCGTTTTAGTAAGCAATTTGATATTGCCGTTAATTCATACCGGCAAAGTGATATTAGTCACTACCATACGATTAACCCCACTTATTACCTGTCGACGTTTTCGGCCAAACGGGGGCGGAAAATTGGTTATGTCCATTTTCTACCGGAAACTCTTGAGGGCAGTTTGAAGATTCCCCAGCCGTTTCGGGGATGGTTTTATAAGTATGTGATTGCCTTTTATAAGCGGATGGACCATATTGTGGTGGTTAATCCAACCTTTATCCCTAAACTAGCTGCGTATGGGATTCCTAAGGAGCAGGTCACATATATTCCTAATTTCGTGGATTCGGACCGTTTTCACCCCGTTAGTGCGCAGCAAAAGTTAGAATTACGGCACCAACTGGGTTTGCCAAAGGATAAGTTTATTGTTCTCGGCAGTGGTCAGGTGCAGGAGCGAAAGGGTGTTCCGGACTTTATTCAATTAGCGCGGCAAAATCCGACCATTCAGTTTGTGTGGGCCGGTGGTTTTTCATTTGGTCGTTTAACTGATGGTTACAAGGAACTGAAGCGGGTCGTTGATAACCCGCCGGCCAATCTGAAATTCACCGGGATTGTCTCCCGGGATGAGATTGCTCAGCTTAATAATGCGGCTGACCTGTTCCTGTTACCGTCATATAATGAACTATTCCCAATGTCTGTGCTCGAAGCCTTTTCATGTGGTACGCCGGTTATGCTTCGTGACTTGGAGCTGTATCATGCCATTATTGGGGATGACTACGAACCTGCCAAGAACGTTAATGAGATGCAGAAAAAGTTGACGTTGCTGGTGGAAGACCCCGAACGGTTAGATCATTGGCACCAGCGCGCATTGGCAGCTAGTCATGAGTATTCCAAGGATCACTTAGCACATGTCTGGTATGATTTCTATACTAAGCAGGCACAGGAGGGCTTAAAATCATGAGCCGACGTAACTGGATTGTCTTATTAATAATGCTTGCCTTAGGGGCGGGAATCTTTGTTTATGCGCTCCACGATGTAAATGTTGCGGCGCTCGTCCACGATTTTAACTTGATTAACTGGTGGTGGATGGTAGTTGCCCTGCTATGTATTTGTCTATACCTCGGCCTAGAAGGGGTCGTTGTTAAGATCTTTATGAAGGATCGCTATAGTGACTTCACGTGGCGGGATGCATTTCGCATTCCGTTAATTGAACAGTTATTTAATGGCATTACCCCATTTTCTACTGGTGGTCAACCAGCCCAATTATTGGCGATGCTTCAGTCCGGAGTCGATGGGGGAATTGCTAGCTCGGTTCTTCTGATGAAGTTCGTTGTCTTCCAGGCAATGATCGTGATTAACTTCTTGATTAGTTTACTAATCGGTTTTCACTATATATCGGAAAAACTCCATGCATTATCACTACTGGTTCTATTTGGCTTCTTGATCCACTTAACCGTGATTGTGGCCTTACTTTTAATTATGTATTGGTACCACTTTACGAAGCGGGTAACCAATTGGGCCATCAAACCGTTAGCCTGGTTTATGAAAGCTCCCCGTTATGAGAAAATGAAGATCACTCTTAATGAAAAGATTGATTCGTTTTATCAAGAGAGCTTGAAGATGAAGACGGAATATCGGAAGATGGCCCGCGTCTGTGTTGTAACGATTTTGCAACTGTTCTTCTACTATGTTATTCCGTACTTTATCTTACTGGCGTTGGGCGTTCACCACATTAATTTTGTGATGGTCGTCAGTCTGCATGTTTTGATTTTCATGATCATTTCATTGTTCCCAATTCCTGGAGGCGCCGGTGGAGCTGAATACAGTTTCTCCATTCTTTTTGCTGCTTATGTCCATTCCAATACGAAACTGGTATTGGCAATGTTGCTATGGCGGTTGCTGACGTACTACTTCGGAATGTTTGCTGGTGTGGGGGCCTTAGCTGTGCCACCACAGAAGGTTAAGAGTAAGGCAATTAAATAATGATAATTCAGTACCAGTCGTCAATCGAACGGTTGGTACTTTTTGTTATTTGGTAAGCTAAGTAGTCGGAATTATGAATGGATAAGGGGCGGGAAGGTGTTCGAGATGCGTTAAGATACTTTTCTGTTACAATAGAAAAAGTGACGTGTTAAGGAGGGATAACGTGGAGGAGTCGACACTAGAAGTGATCATTCGCCGCCTGCGTGCCATGATGCGTGATCAAAGTAGTGACTTTCAAAAACGGATTTTTGAACAGTTTGGGATTCCTGTTTGCGAAGTTCGCTACAGTCGAGTGGGGGATGAATTCACCTTTATTCGTTATCGTCCGCGGGAACGGTTCCGCTTTGATGATCTTGATTTAGTTGCAATTGAAGTGTTTAACAGTCTGTATGATTTAAAACATACATTTTAATTACAATTTCCTATTGACGTGAATCGAATAACAAGGTATATTAGTTAACGTTGTTTGAGAGACAGCCATTAAGATTCGAGAGTTAAATAAATTCTTCAAATTACTTATTGACAGTCATTTGAACACATGATATATTATTAAAGCTGCTTATTGCAGAAGAGATGTTGATAATAAATGTTAAAAATTGTTGTTGACATTTGGGATGAGCATCTGATATAATATTGAACGTCAGTTAGCACCTAGCTGCTGACTGAGGTAGACCTTTGAAAACTGAACAAAGTTTTGACGAACTAAATGTGTAGGGTCTTCAATCGTAAGATT
>CALVFC010000154.1 GCA_944326735.1 uncultured Limosilactobacillus sp.
TATCACTGCTATTATTGGTCATTTGTTTTACGACATCCAACATTGTCGGCATTTTGGTTATGCTATTGCGGATTAGCAAATCGAAGGTCCTGTCGTGGATTGCCCGTTTCTACATCTCATTTTTCCGTGGTGTGCCCCTGCTGGTTGTCCTGTTCTTAACCTATTTTGGGATTAACATGGACGCCATGCCAGCAGCGATTGTCTCATTTACGGTCGTCCCAAGTGCCTTTTTGGCGGAATATTACCGGTCAGCTCTCAAAGGGGTTGGCCACTCCCAATATGAATCTGCCGAGGCCCTGGGGTTGCCATACCACACAATGATGATGTACGTCATTTTACCGCAGGCCTTCCGTATCGTTCTGCCATCACTGGGTAACGTTATGTTAGACATGTTCAAGGGAACGTCACTAGCGGCAATGATTACCGTCTCAGAAATGTTCATGAAGGCCAAGATTGTGGCCGGTGCTAGTCAAGACTACATGACCATTTATATTGAAATTGCGGTCATCTACTGGCTGGTTTGCTGCGTCCTCGGATGGATTGAGCGTTGGTCTGAAGATTACTTTAGTTTTAGTACAACTGATGAATAAGCGTTTTGCTAGGAGGAACATTTTAATGAATCGCAAAAAATTACTGTTACTACTCTCAATGGTAGTATTGGTTGTCGTTGGCCTGTCCGCCTGTGGACGAAAGAGTGCCGCTAACAAGGATACCTGGACAGTTGCCACTTCAGGAACGCTCTACCCAACCTCATACCATGACCCCAAGACGAAGAAGTTAACTGGTTATGATGTCGAAGTTATCCGGGCAGTGGCCAAGGGTCTGCATAAGAAAGTTAAGTTTAAGGAATACGGTGTTGACGGCATGCTGACTGCCGTTAAGACTGGCAAGGCTGATATGGCGGTTGATGACTTTGCTATTTCCCCAAGCCGGACTAAGTCATACCGGATGTCAACGCCAATCAAGCACTCCTTCAATGCCTTGATTGTGCGGAAGAGCGATGATTCTGGGATCCATAACTGGAGTGATTTGAAGGGCAAGAAGTCTGCCGGTGAAGCTGGAACTGGTTACCAACGTCTCTCACAACAACTTGGTGCTAAACTCGTTAACTACGACAACGTTTCGAATGATGTCTATACCAAGGACGTTGCTTCTGGCAAGACCGACTACATCATGAACGATTACTACCTTCAAAAATTGGCCTTAGCTGCTGAACCAAACAGTGGCCTGAAGATCAAGAAGGGCATGTATTTCACTACTAACGAAGACGGTAAGGGTGAAGGAATTGTCATGAACAAGAAGGATGCCAAGTTGCAGAAGCAAGTTGATGGTGAACTTGCCAAACTGAAGAAGAACGGTACCCTTTCCAGAATCGCCAAGAAGTACTACGGTTCTGATATTACCAAGAAGCCACATGTTCACATTGATAAGCACTTCAAGATTCAAAGTAAATATGATGGTCGTTAATTAGTTGACGAAGATAGTAAAAACGCCCGTGGAATTAACCACGAGCGTTTTTATGTTTCTACTTAAAAAATGGTTTAGTTTGTAACCACTTCGAGATGGCGATCGAGAGGCCAACCCCCATTGCCAATGGTAGCAAGGCTGAGAAGTTCAAGTGACAAACTTCAAACAACATAAACAATGCCATTAACGGTGCCTGCTGGGAAGCGGCGAGAAAGAAAGCTGCCCCCAAAACGGCAACTTGGGCAATCGTTACGCCGGGGACAAAGGAGATGTACACCATCCCCGCAAAAGCCCCAATAACCGCACCAGCGGCGATTGATGGTGTCAAGACACCACCATATCCACCACACTTCATGACGAAGAGGGTAACCAGAACTTTGGCAACCAGGCCAAAGAGCAATGCTAAGACAACCGTTTGACTATGCGAATTAGTACTCATCGCTAACTGGGCCAGTCCCCGACCATTCCCCATGATTTGGGGATAGAAAGCGGCAATTCCACCGGTGATGGCTGCAATGACGGGCAGCTGGATCATGATGTTAATATTGCGTACCCGGTGGGCCTTCGCCTTAGCAATGTACTTCTTAAAAATGGTTCCCAAAATTCCTGAAACGGGACCGAGTAGGACAACTAATGGCAGTAATTGCAAATGGAAGTAATTAGGTCCTACGAGGTAGTAAGGCTTGTACCCTTTGACAATTGAACCGATCAAAGTCGCAATCGTGGACATCGTCAGACTAACCGCAATGACCCGGGCATTGATCTTCTTGTACAACAATTCAATGCAGAAAACTGCCCCGGTGATGGGTGCAATATACACCCCGGCAAATCCCGCACCGGCAGCGGCTGCCACTAACATTCGGCGATCCTCAGCAGTTAGTTGAAGGGCAGGATGGTTAGCAGTGATTTCTTCCCATTTTTGGGCCCAAGCGGCACCGGCTTCCCGTGGTGCCAATTCACGACCAATGGAGTTCCCTGTTCCAACGAAGAAGATCTGGGTACAAACGTGAATCAGAGTTTTCACCAATGGCATCTTCTGACCGTCAACCGCCTTGCCTAACTTAACAGGACGGTAATTGCGCTGTAGAAAATACCAAATAATGGCAGCAATAATCCCACCGATTAACACTGAGATAAAGCGGTGCATGGCCCCAGCGTCGACGTCGACCGGAACCAAGTTGGTTTCTTCAAAGTTCAAAAAGAAGCGTTCCGTTAAGTCTAACAGCACACTCAATAGCAGTGAGCTGAAACCAACGACAACTCCTAAAACTAAGGTTGCGACAACAATTGCGCTGTTTTTAGACTTAGTTTCCAATTTCAATTCTCCTCCTAATTATCCCACTGGCCATTACCAGGCTGGTTGTAGTTGGCGCCATTGGGTAACGTAAAGTGAAGTCGGTTATAGCCGTTCCACCAATGTTGTTGATGATACATCCTTGTTTCGTAATTATCAATAGAGTTGATAGTGGGCAACCCCAGTGATTGCCGAACAAGATTCGACAAACGTAATATTTCATGAGGTGGGGCGATCTGGAATGACGTCCCATCGATGATCGCATCTTTTCCTTGAAGGTGCGTGTGGTTCGTATTGGTCAATGCGGCATGGTAATTAAAGTACAGACGTTCTACTTGATTAACCGGTAAGTCTGTCCGGACCCCGTCACGTACGGCCGTCATAATTTGGTTAG
>CALVFC010000155.1 GCA_944326735.1 uncultured Limosilactobacillus sp.
CAAACCACTGAGTAGATAAGCGTGCTTCGACTTGAACACCGGTCCGTTCAGAGTGACCAACAGAGTGGACAATTGGAACAACCTTTAACATGTAGCCTTGGTCTTCCAGGTCCTTAACCATGGCCTTACGAGCTTCAAACCGATCCATGCCCTCGTACTTACCGGCATTTTCATTCATTGAAGCATCTTCATTCATGGTATTTAGTTCTGGCAGGTTGTGACGTTTACCAACCTTAAAGTCGTTTGGATCGTGGGCTGGGGTAATCTTAACCATCCCCGTCCCAAAGTCAGGGGTAACGTAGTCGTCAGCGATAATCTCAATTTCACGATCAACTAATGGTACCCGCACCTTCTTGCCGACTAATTCCTTGTACCGGTCATCGTGGGGATTAACGGCCACCGCTTCATCACCAAACATAGTTTCTGGACGAGTGGTAGCAATTTCAATGTAGTCCTTACCATGGAACTTGGTACCATCGGTGAATGGGTACTTAACATGGTAGAAGGCCCCTTTATCGTCCTTGTGGATCACTTCGATGTCTGACAGAGCAGTCCGTGCTTGTGGATCCCAGTTAATAATGTAGGTTCCCCGGTAAATTAAGCCCTTATTGTAAAGGTCAACAAAGACTTTCCGGACGGCCTTGTTCAGGCCCTTATCCAAGGTAAAGCGTTCCCGATCATAGTCAACCGAGATTCCCATCTTGGCCCACTGCTTATGAATGATGTCAGCATATTCGTCTTTCCAGTCCCAGACCTGCTGAACAAATTTTTCGCGGCCGAGGTCATAGCGGGAAATTCCCTGTTTTCTTAACCGTGCTTCAACCTTTGCTTGAGTGGCAATCCCGGCATGGTCCATTCCGGGAATCCACAAAACATCATAGCCTTGCATCCGCTTTTGGCGAATAATCATGTCTTGTAACGTCGTATCCCAAGCGTGGCCCAGGTGTAATTTACCAGTAACATTCGGCGGTGGAATAACAATTGAATAAGGATGTGCTTTCTTATCGCCACTAGGCTTAAATAAGCCCTGGTCAATCCACCATTGGTAACGACCGGCTTCGACAGCTGTCGGATCGTACTTGGTAGACATTTGTTTTTCGTCAGTCATAAGTGATCTCCTTTCGAAATAAGCATGAACAAAAAAACTCGCCCTATCAATAATAGGACGAGTTCCGCGGTACCACCTAAATTGGATTGTAAAGTTACAACCCCACTTGATCATTTAATAACGGTAAATGAACCGCCCCCGCCTACTTAGTTCAGCCGGGTTGCTCCCGAATTACCTTCAGCCACAGTTGGAAGAGGAATTTCCACCAAACATCCTTCTCTAAACTTCCTGCCGTGACCTACTCTTTCGGTCAATGCTTTTCAATATGCTTGTATCATAGCCAATTTCTGCAACGTCGTCAAGACCGATTACAGAAGTTCTGCAAAGACGTCTTCGTTTTGGTTCAAGAAGTCTTCACCACTATGAATCTCGGTAATTTTAATCCCATCTAATGCTCGTTTGATTAAGCCATCAATGTCCAGCCGTTGTTCGTACTTCCGTGTCCGTTCCAAATTTGGCTTGGTTTTCGGCGAAGGTGGCGTAAAGACAGTGCAGCAATCTTCGTATGGCAAAATCGATAAATCGTAGGTATTAATCTGTTTGGCAAGGGCGATGATTTCAGTCTTGTCAAATGACAATACCGGCCGGAGCACTGGGAGGTTAGTCACATCGTTGATAACCAGCATACTTTCCATTGTCTGTGAGGCCACCTGCCCTAATGATTCGCCATTGAAGATGGCCAAGCCGTGGCGTTTCATTGTCAGTGCCGCTGCCAACCGCAACATCATTCGCCGTTGAACGGTCATTAAATAGCCTTCAGGAACCTTTTCCTTAACCGTTTCCTGAATTTCAGCAAATGGCACTTGAATGAAACGAATACTCCCACTATAACGGGCAAGCTTGGCAGTTAATTGCTTAGCTTTAGCCAATGCCTGGGGACTGGTGTACGGCGGACTAAAGAAGTGGACCATTTCCATGGACACGCCCCGCTTCATTCCTAAGTATGCGGCCACCGGAGAATCAATCCCGCCGGATAGCATCATCATCCCTTTACCAGCAGTTCCAACTGGTAAGCCGCCGGCACCCTGGATGGTTTCACTAGACAAGAAGATCCCGTTTAGCCGAATTTCAACCCGAATCGTCAGGTCTGGATGATGGACGTCAACCTTTAGCAGGTCAGGAAATTTCTGTAACAAGTAGCCTCCCAAACGGTCGTTCATTTCAAACGTATCAATCGGGAACTTATGGTCAGACCGGCGCGTATTAATCTTAAAGGTAATCGGATGGTCGACTTGTTCTTGTACCATCTTAACAGCTGCCGCTGCTGTAGCTTCAAATGTTTTGTCCACCCGAATGGATGGTGAGAAGTTTTGAATACCAAAAACGTCCTTTAACCGCTCCATCACCTGGTCATAATTAGCACCGTTTAATTCCACGTGCAGCCGGTCGCGTTGAGCATGAACTTTAACTTGCTCAAACCGGTGCAGGGCTTTGCGAACGTTGGCCCCTAAACGGTCAATAAAGTTTTTCTTGTTGTGGCCCTTGGTGGAAAGCTCACCATAGCGGACCATAATTTCTGTGTATTCCACTAGTTCATCCCCTTCCGAAACTATTCAATAATCTTCTTGAAGCCTGCGTACAATTGATCAAAGACTTTGTTAAATTGGTCAGCCTCTTCTAGCGTATTTTGATCGCCCAAACTAATCCGAACGGCACTCGTTGCAATATTTTCTGGAACTTTCATGGCAGCTAAGGTACCGGCTTCAGAGTGTTTTTTGGATGAGCATGCGCTAGTTGTGGAGATAAAGATGTTCTTGTCTTCAAAAGCGTGGACAATTGTTTCACCCCGGACACCTTCGATAGCAAAGCACAGAATGTGTGGTGCAAAGCCTTTGTCACGACCTGAAATCATATGAACATGGTCAAACTTACTAATGTGGTCATAGATTCGTTCTTTGATTGCCTGCTCACGTTTGACGGCCGCTGGTTCGTTTTCCTTGACTAAACGAATGGCCCGGGCCATTGCAACATCACCAGGTGTATTTTCAGTGCCGCTCCGCAGTGTCCG
>CALVFC010000156.1 GCA_944326735.1 uncultured Limosilactobacillus sp.
CGCTCTTCCGATCTCATTGACTACCGACAATCACAACTGATGACATTGTTCTTTCACCTCAAAATATATATTTGTAAAAGACGTTTTTACTATCTCATGTTACCGGAAAAGAAGTTCATCGTCAATAACTAAGCGAACAATTTTTGATCAGCTTTTCGAAAATGTCCGCACTTTTTGTTGACCGATTTGAAATAAAAGTGCATAATAACAAACGGAAATTTTTCATCACTCAAAGGAGCTTTTGCCGTGAAAACATTTGATTACGATGATATTCAATTAGTACCAAACAAGTGCGTTATCAAGAGTCGGAAGGAAGCTGACACCAGCATTGAGTTTGGTCCCCACCGTTTCAAGATTCCCGTGGTACCAGCCAATATGGAAAGTGTCATCAATGAAGACCTGGCCGTATGGTTGGCCCAAAATGGTTATTACTACGTGATGCACCGCTTTGAACCCGCTACCCGGGCTGCGTTTGTTAAGCACATGCATGAACGGGGACTATTTGCCTCCATTTCAGTGGGTATTAAGGATGATGAATACCGGTTCATCGATCTACTAAAATCCGAACAATTAATACCGGAATACATCACAATCGATGTTGCCCACGGTCACTCCGATTACGTCATTAAAATGATTCAATACATCAAGAAACAGCTCCCCGAGAGTTTCGTCACGGCAGGTAACCTAGCCACTCCTGATGCCGTTCGGGAACTGGAAAACGCAGGTGCAGATGCCACGAAGATTGGGGTCGGCCCCGGCAAGGCCTGCATCACTAAGTTGAAGACCGGCTTTGGTACCGGTGGCTGGCAGCTATCTGCCCTTCGCTGGTGTTCAAAGGCAGCCCGAAAGCCCCTGATTGCCGATGGGGGGATTCGCCACAACGGTGATATTGCCAAGTCCATCCGCTTTGGTGCTTCCATGGTAATGATTGGTTCCCTGCTCGCCGGTCATCTGGAGTCACCGGGTCACGTCATTACGATTGATGGCAAGCGTTACAAGCAGTACTGGGGTTCCGCATCCGAAGTGCAAAAGGGTGCTTACCGCAACGTGGAGGGTAAACAGATGCTGGTCCCATTCCGAGGTTCCATTAAAGATACCCTTCGTGAGATGCAAGAAGACCTGCAGTCATCAATTTCATACGCTGGTGGCCGTGACCTAGAATCCATCCGGAAGGTTGATTACGAAATCGTCAAGAATTCCATTATGGATGGCGACTACTAATATCGTCCTAAACAAAAGTTCCATAATTATTAGACAAAAGCGCTAATAATTATGGAACTTTTTTCTTTTTGAAATGAAATACTGCAATAAAGGCTCTCAATTATTTTATCCCTTTTGAGAAATAAAGTTGGCAATGAGTGTTGCTTTATTGAGCAGTGATTTAGCACTGGCTTGTTCTTGTTCACTGTGGGCACCGTTACCAACAACTCCCATTGCGTCAATGGTTGGCACCCCGTGAGCAACCATAATTCCCGCATCAGAAGCACCACCGCCACCAACGGCTTGCAGTTTGCCGTAACCAATATTTTGAGCAACTTGGTTGAGCTGATCAAATAGTTGCTGGACCGCGGGTGTTTCCTCCATACTATCGATTTTCGTTCTAACTTTCACAGTTGTCGTGGTGTCAGGAACAGTTGGGTTCGCCGCGATCGTTTTAATTTGGTTTAATAAATCATCCCGTTGCTGGTTCGTTTTAAACCGGACACCCAGACTCACTGTCGCTTCATCCGGAATAATATTTTCACTAATCCCACCATGAACTACTCCACAGTTGACGTGGACACCAGCCTCCAGATCACTCAATTGGTTAAGTTGAATAATTTGGTGGGCGATTTCGACAATTGCGCTGCGCCCCTTTTCTGGTTCAGCTCCAGAGTGGGCAGCACGGCCATGAACAGTTATATCAACAATCATCCCACCACGATTATGGGTGCCAACATGGCTAGGATCATCCTTGGATCCTTCTAAGTTTAATCCGTAAGCGCCACCCTGACATTCTCTGGCGATAATATCATATGCTCGCGAATGCATATGTAACTTTTCTTCGTCACTAACAACAACCATTTTGATTGGTCGCTTGGTCAAATTCAGTTCAATAAGTGCTTGGATTGCGAATAAGCCAATCACTAATCCAGGCTTCATGTCGAAAATTCCGGGACCCGTCATCTTGTCACCGTTAATTTTAAATGGCCGCTGTTCAACTGTTCCACGTGGAAACACAGTATCCATATGGCCGAGTAGGATTACTGGTGCTAGTTCTGGGTCACCAGCGAGTTCACCAATTAACACCGTCCCCGGCTTGCCGCGATCAACCTGGTGGGTCGTCATCCCCAGCTCAGTCATCTTTTGGTTCAAAATATCCGCAACGTTTTGCACACCGGCAATATCATTCGATTGACTATCGACATTGATAATATCCTTAGTTAATTCGATCATTTCTGTAAATTGATTTTGTAAGTAGTCTGTAATTTGATTCATTTTAATTTCCTCCTTATGGGAATCGGGTTAAGTTCTATGACTAAGACAAAATACCTGTACTGGCCCGCACTCTATAGGTAGTTCACCGCGAAGCCAGCGAAGAAGACGGAAACCAGTGTAACGGTGACCAGACCGGCAGTAAGCATCTTAGGAAGGAGATAGTTTTCGAGGGCAGTTTGTTCTGCAACGTTTTGCCCTGTGCTGGCGGCCACTTCCTGAGAGAGGATCATCGTGGTTGGGAAGCCAAACGTGCACGTCATCCCCAGCGCCACCGCCATTTCACGTGAAACATTGAAGAGTTTAGCTGAAAAGATTGCGGTAATTAAGACGCCCAGCGTACCAACAACTAGGCAAACGAGCAGCGGTACCAAGACGGCCAAAACGGTTTGGGGCGTCGTATTTGCTAAGCTTCCTAGAATGACAACAGTGACGAGGAAAGTAATCATTCCATTTGATGCTGTTTTGTTCATAATGCCATCATTCAAAAAGCCCAGTTGGTAGAAGATAATGCCAAAGACGAAACAAAGTACCAGGTAATTGATTGTGCCGTGAATTAATAAGCTAACCCCGTAACTAAGTGAGGCCACTAATCCTAACTTAGCAAGGTTGATAATTGGTGTGTCAAAAC
>CALVFC010000157.1 GCA_944326735.1 uncultured Limosilactobacillus sp.
CGGCTACCGGATGGCCCAGAAATTTGGCTTGCCCGTTGAGAAGAGCGACCGTAACCTGGCCCTGGCCCTTGGGGGGATGACTAAGGGGGTTTCACCTGAACAAATTGCCCGGGCTTACAGTGCCTTTGACAATAGTGGTAATATGCCAGAAAGTCACTTTATTACCCAAATTGAGGATGCTTCTGGCAAGACCATTGTTAAGGCCCGCAAGACAAAGACTAAGCGCGTCGTTTCAGCAAACACTGCCAAGAATATGACGTCCATGTTAATTGGTGTTTATGACCACGGAACCGGGCAAACTGCTAAGCCTGCCGGCTATACTGTCGCTGGTAAGACCGGGACTACCAACTCGGGGGTCAAGGGTGATGACCAAAATGACCGTGATAAGTGGATTGTCGGTTACACTCCAGAAGTGGTAGTGGCTACCTGGGAAGGTTATGACGACACAAACGCTAGCCACACCCTGAATGATATTTCAGCGCACAGCATTAATGCGCTCTTCAAGACGGAAATGACGGGGATCCTGGATAACACGCCAAACACCAAGTTTGATGTGGAAGATGCTCAGGAACGGGCACAGGCAAATACCGGCAACGATAAGGGATGGGGATCATTCCTTAAGGATGGCGGTAACCTGATGAACCGGTTCGGCCAGACAATCAATGACTTTGGTGGTCGGGCAGAACAGTGGTGGAATAACGTGAAATCCTTGTTCTAAACACTACCTGTAGAGTGTGTCTGAATATGATACAATTGAAGCTGATGATTAAAAGAAGGAGCGAATATCATGGTTAATATTTACGATACTGCGAACGACTTGAGCCGCCAATTAAAGGAAACTCAAGAATACCAAAACTTGAAGAAGGCCTTTGACGACTTAAAGGCAGAAAAGGATACTTTTGAAACTTTCAAGAAGTTCCAACAAATGCAAGCTAATGCTCAACAAAAGCAAATGACTGGTCAAAAGCTTAGTCAAGACGAAATCAACGCCATCCAAACCATCGCTAAGGAAATCAGCACCAAGCCTGCTGTCCAAACCTTAATGAACCAAGAACGGGCCGTTGACAACATGCTTCAACAATTAAACAAGACAATTACGAGTCCAATCCAAGAATTGTACCAAGATGTTATGCCAAAGGGTCCCCAAGGTCCTCAAGGCCCACAAGCTAATAACTAAGCTTTGGAAGACGATCTTAATTAACTGGGTTCCAGCATTCGGCGTGGCCGAAAGTTGGAACCCATTGTTGTCATATTGAAATTAACGAAAGAGGAATGAGCATGAAGTTTATTCATACGGGTGACCTCCACCTGGACAGTCCCTTCCTAGGACTGACGGAAATGCCTGATCAACTATGGAAACAAGTCCACCAATCAACCTTTACGGCGTTTAAACGGATCGTGGATGCCGCTATTAACCAGACGGTGGACTTTGTTCTCATCGTTGGCGATATCTATGACCGTGACCATCATTCGGCAGAGGCAGAAGACTTCTTTGCTGAACAGTGTCAACGGTTGGCGGACCACCACATTCCGGTGTACCTCAGCTACGGTAACCATGACTATCAACGGGTGACGAGCCGTTTCCTTCTGCCTGAGAACGTGCATGTTTTTCATAATCAGGTTGAAACTAAGACCCTGACCTTGAATAGTGGTCAGCGGGTCGCCGTTACTGGCTTTTCTTATGACCAGCGCTGGTTAGATCAGGATTATGCCGCTCAGTATCCCCAGCGACCAGCCGATGTCGATTGGCAGATTGGGATGCTTCATGGTGCCGTGCGGACTGGCAATGACCAGCAGGACCACTATGCACCGTTCACTACAAGTGAATTGTTAGCCCTTCACTATGATTACTGGGCACTGGGTCATATTCATAAGCACCAGGTGTTAAATGAACAACCACCAGTGGTCTACTGTGGTAATCCCCAGGGACGTCACAAAAATGAAGATGGTCAGCATGGCTATTACCTGGTAGAAAGTCACGGCGACCACCTTGTCCCTGAATTTTGTTCTGTCGCGCCCATTGAGTGGCACCAGGAAACGGTGACCGTAAACGGTGACGAAACTAGTCAGCAGCTGGTTGATGACATTATCCAGCAAGTGGATAATCCCACTGCAGAGGACGCCTTTGAAATGGTAGAAGTTCAGTTACCTACCGACCAATTGAGTGCCGGCCTTAAACGTCAAGTATTAGCTGGCGCCATTCTGGAACGCTTGCAAAATACCTGTGAGGACCAGCAATTACGGTGGTGGCCATACCAGCTCACTTTGCAATCCATCAGTGAGCAGTTACCAAAAATTACGGACCTCGATGAAAAGTACTGGTCAGAATCAGCCAAGCACGTCTTTATCAGTGACCAGATTATGGAACTAGCTGGTAAGCTGGCCAACTATCCGTTTGTGGCTGATCATTTAGAAGACCAACATTTAATCACTGAATTACAAAAGTCAGCCACGCAATTATTAGGCCAAGGAGGTGTCGGGGATGAAAATTAACCATGTCCATATTGATGGCTTCGGCAAGTGGCATGACCAGGATTTCGACTTTAATGCCAATCCAACGGTCGTTTTTGGTCATAACGAAGCGGGTAAGACAACCCTAGCTAACTTTATCTTGAGTATCCTGTTTGGCTTTGCTGATGGTCGAGGTAAGAATCGTTTCCAACAGTACTTGCCGAAGGATGGGGCAGCTTATGGCGGTTCTTTGACGATCGATAAGGATGGTCAAGAGTATACGATTAAACGCACAAAGGGGAAGAATGGGGGCAAGGTGACCGTCACCGATATTAACGGTCACCATAAGCCAGTTGCCTTCTTGAACCAATTGGTGGGCCCCCTGGACCGTGACCTCTACCGGTCCATTTATAGCTTTGGCAACCAAGACTTAATTACGGATGACCTTGACCAAGAAACGGTGGAAAAACAGCTTCAACAGGTTGGGGCAGTTGGTTCGCAAGAATGGCTGGCGCAGAGTAACCAGTTAACTAAACAGGCTGATGAACTTTATAAGCCCCGTGGCCGCAAGCAGCCGTTGGTCAAGCATTTGAAGGAGTACCAAGAA
>CALVFC010000158.1 GCA_944326735.1 uncultured Limosilactobacillus sp.
AACTTATGGCCGAAGTCAAAGATAATGCTAGCCACGGATCAAACCAGGGAACATTAACTGATGACCTCGTAACCGTTCCCGTAAATAAAAATGTGCAAACAGGGTTGGCAAACGTGAATGAACAAAAAGCCAATCCTGATATGGCAAACTTGGATAGTAACAATAACAAAGATGATCGTGCGCTCGCTGACTTGTTTGCCCAAGATCAAGCTGCACGACGATCTTTGGAGCAAGAAAAGCTGCCCCAGACCAGCAACAAAACGGATAACACAACTACGCTGGTGGGGATGTTATTAACGGTACTAGCTGGTTTTCTTTCTGGACGTTGGATTAAGGCATACTACCGTCGGCGTTCCAAATAAATCGCGCAATTTTGAATTAATTTTAAAAAAGTCCTTGCATTTTTAATTTTCTCATAGTATTCTAATTTCAGCATCAAGGAAATGGAGGAAATTAATTATGTTAAGTTCACAAGCAATCATTCAAGTCACCTCCACCTCAACCACAACAACAAGCAAAGTGGTTGAGTACCTTTAATATACTTCAAAATTAGATAGCAACAGCTACGCAGGAAGTTACTCAACCAATTCAGATGATCGATTTGGTTGAGAGGACTTTTTGGGTAGCTTTTTTAGTTAAGGGAATGGAGAATGCTTATGAGTGAGAATCGAGTAAAACTAAATCGGACGATGACGCCCGGCCAGATGGAAATGATTGCGATCGGTGGAACGATCGGTAGTGGTCTGTTCATGGGGGCTACTTCAACCATCAAGTGGACCGGGCCTTCCGTATTACTGGCATACGCCTTTGTTGGGTTGGTCCTATACGGGGTCATGAGAGCGTTAGGTGAATTAATTTACATTAGTCCAGGAACCGGTTCATTTGCGGACTACGGTTCTAAGTATATTCAACCAGTTGCTGGTTACCTGACTAAGTGGAGTAACGTGTTCCAGTTCATTATCGTCGGTATCTCAGATATCATTGCGATGTCTCAATATCTTAACTACTGGTGGCCAAATCTTCCTGATTGGATTTCAGGAACGATTATGATCATCATCTTGACGTTAGCAAACTTGGCTTCTGCTAAATCTTATGGTCGACTGGAATTCTGGTTCGCCATGATTAAGGTGGTTACGATCATCGTCATGATCATTATTGGTTTGATGGTGATCGTCCTTGGTTTCGGTAATAACTGGCACCCAGTTGGGATTTCCAACTTATGGTCACATGGCGGATTCTTCACTGGTGGCTTTATGGGCTTCATGTTCTCATTGTCTGTGATTGCCGGTTCTTACCAAGGAATTGAATTGCTGGGAATCACTGCTGGTGAAGCTGAATCACCACGCCATGCCATTGTAAAGTCTGTTAAGTCCGTTATTTGGCGGATCTTGATTTTCTACATTGGGGCGATCTTCGTGATTGTTTCCATTTACCCTTGGAACCAATTAAAGGCAGTCGGTTCACCATTTGTTGAAACCTTTACTAAGGTTGGTATCACTGGTGCTGCCGGAATCATCAACTTTGTTGTTTTGACGGCTGCTCTTTCTGGGGCTAACTCAGGAATCTACAGTGCCAGTCGGATGCTCTTCAAGCTTTCGGTTGACGGCGAAGTGCCAAAGTTCTTCAGTAAGCTATCCAAGCGGATTGTGCCAAATGTGGCGATCTTAACGATTGCTTTCTGGATCTTTGTTGGTTTTGCAGTGAACGAATTATTAGCAATCTTCAATGCCAAGGCTGGTAATATCTTCGTGATCGTATATAGTTCCAGTGTCCTGCCAGGGATGGTTCCTTGGTTTGTCATTCTTCTGTCGGAATTGAACTTCCGGAAGAACAATCCCGATCAGTTGGTTGATCACCCATTCAAGATGCCACTGTATCCGTTCTACAATTACTTCAGTCTGATTGCTCTGTCAGTGATTTTGCTCTTCATGTTCTTTAACCCAGATACGCGGGTTTCCGTTTCCGTAGGGGCAATCTTCTTAATTCTGATGTCAATCATCTTTAAAGTACACACTAAAAAACAGGCGGCTAAAGCCTAATTTACTTGCCTCGCAGAGATGCGGGGCTTTTATTTTGGGGCTATGCAAACATACGTTCTTAGGATAAAATAGGTAATGTATTTGAATTTAGAGAGGAAAGGTAACCTTGAAAAAACATCCAATTCATCATTTAATATTGGCCCTCCTAGCGCTGGGTGCATTAGCCTTAGTTACGGTCAAACCGACGGAAAGCTATGCTGCGTTGCAGAGTGGTATCCAGCGATTAGTTAGCTGGGGAGGGTACTACTCTTCTTCCGAACACCATAATCTGCCACCAACCAAGGAGCAGGCTGAGGAGGTGCTGACCCCGGCGGTTAAGAAACAAGTCGGGAAACACCTTGAATGGAACGGGAGTGGTGCATTTATCGTCAATAACAACCAACCGAAGTTAAATGCGCAAATTAATAGTGCGCCGTATGCAGTTAACCAAGTTGATAGTCAGGGCCGTGCTTGGCGGGGAGATAGTTGGTTAAATCGGACTACCCGTCAATACCGTAACCGGATGCAAACCGGTAATGGGGCAACCGAATGGCGACCAGCAGGATTCTTGCAGGCGAGTCATTTAACGGGTGGCTATTCGCATGCCTATGATCGTGGCCACCTGCTTGGCTATGCCTTAGTCGGTGGAATTCAGGGGTTTGATGCTTCTGAATCAAATCCCGCTAACATTGCTACTCAGACCGCTTGGGCAAACGAAGCGCGGAGTTCAATGTCAACCGGTCAAAACTATTATGAAGGCCTCGTTCGCCGTGCTTTAGACCAGAATCACCAGGTTCGCTACCGGGTAACCGATATCTACGATGGTAACAATGTCGTGCCTTCCGGAGCGCACATTGAAGCTTTGTCCAGGGATGGTTCACTGAAAGTTAATGTGTTTATCCCGAATGTCCAGAGGAATATCAGCATCAACTATGCGACAGGTGCAGTTACGCAAAGATAAATGCGCGAATCCTAGGAGAACC
>CALVFC010000159.1 GCA_944326735.1 uncultured Limosilactobacillus sp.
ATGGACACTACAATTAGGACAGGTCCATTCACGAATTTTCAGTGGTTTTGATCCACTGTGATAACCACAATTAGAACAGATCTGGCTAGTGTAGTTGGGCTTAACGGTGATTAACTTTTTGCCATACCAAGCACACTTGTATTCCAGCATCGTTCTGAACCGCCGCCAACTAGCATTGACAATGGCCTTCGCTAAATGGTGATTGCGCTGGAGATTCTTGGCTTTCAAATCTTCGATCACAATCACGTCATATTGCCTAACTAATTGTGTCGTCAGCTTATGCAAATAGTCGGCCCGTTTATCAGCGACCTTAGCTTGATAACGGGCCTTTCTTTGTTTCGCCTGTTGCCAATTCTGGTAGTCGTTAATGTCCATTTCTGGTAAGCCCTGATGCTCATGGTTATATTGCCGTACGCGAACGGTGGCTTGATACTTACGCTTACTAAACCGACTCTGCCACATTTTAGCTTGCTTCTTATCCCATTTGGCGTTAAAGGTGCCATATTTGATTCCATCAGAACTAATGGCCAGATCGGCTATTCCAACATCTATGCCAACCATTTGACCAGTTTTAGGTAGGGCCTGATGAGTCTGCTCGACTTCCAAAGATAAATAGTAACGACCTGTCGGATCATGTGAGATAGTTGCCTGCTTAATCTTACTGTCAATAAGCCTGCCAGTTTTAGAACATTTGATATAACCAAGCTTCGGTAATTTGATATAACGTTTAGCAACTACTCTAATGTGGCTTTTCGTCGTATAAGACTGGTAACTGTTTTTCCGGCTATGGAATTTTGGCCGGCCGCCCTGATGCTTAAAGAATTGCTTCCACGTCTGATAAAAGCGCTTATTAGTGATTTGATAGCTGCTGCTATCCACCTCTTTCAGCCAAGGATATTCTTGCTTTAAACAGGTTAAAAGATAGTCCAGCTTATAATTGTTGGGCAAATGAAGACTTGGATTATTTTGGTAGCGTTGATTGATCATTTGAAGGGTTTGATTCCATAAGAAGTGATTAGCGCCAAAGGCTTGCCAAATTAACTTAACCTGATGCTCATTTGGATATAAGCGTAGTTTTACACCGGATAAATTCATAATTTCACCTCCTTGCTGTCATCTTAATTATAACATATGGTATGATTAAAGTAGCTTATATTACTTATATATTAAAGAAAGCAGTGCATCGTATGATTATCCATCAAAGAACTAATGTTTATGATTTTAATTTCCACTTGGTATGGGTGACTAAATATCGCAAGGCAGTTTTTATCAATAAAGTATATCAAGAAGAAATGAAACAATTACTGCTTGATATTGCTGATCACAACAATATTATAGTAGAACATCTAGAAGTTATGCCTGATCATGTACATATGCTTATCAGCTTCCCACCAAAGGTAGCACCAGCTAATATGGTTAAGGCCCTAAAAGGGGCTTCGGCCTATACTTGGTTTCAACACCACCCTGAAACTAAAAAGCAGCTTTGGCGAGGCCATCTCTGGTCACCCAGCTACTTCATATCAACTATTGGGAATGTATCTAAAGAAATTGTCGCTCAATATATTGAAGATCAAATGTATAAAGGGAAAGGACGTCCTCGCCGAGATTCATCCCGGCATTAAAAAACTGGGTTTTCTCTCTGGCCGCCCTATGTAAAAACGGGTATGATAAGAATCGAAAATAAAATAGGGAGGGAACCAAAATGAATCCAGACCAATTGACCCTTTTTGAAAGCATCAGAAGAGATGCTGTTGTTGCCCACAACCTGCCGGACTATGAGCTTCTCACAATGCTGAAGTCGCCCTACATGAACAAGCTCATGGCCAAGGGTGATCCCGCTGAAGAGGCCCGCCTCGACGGTTTCTACATCACCCGTGGTTCCATCCGGTTGCACGAGTCGCTCGGCGGGGCACCGATCAATACGGCCACCTTCTTCCACGACCCGAACTACAGTACCGACAGTGCGGGCGTCGAACGCCTGGTCAGCGACTACTTGGGCGAAACCTATAAGACCGTGGCCGAGGGGGTCGAGTTCGTTAACCGGATCGGCAATACCGATTCGATGAATGCCCTGCGCTGCCTGGCACTAATCAACACCCGCAACGAGCTGACGATTGTGGTAATTGGGGGCCTGGCGGTTGCCGAGTGCATGTCGGAATACCTGAGCAACTACGACCAGATCCCGTATGATTGCCAGCCGCCGATGCTTTCGCTGACCGACGGGGGAATCAAGCTGGACTACCTTCCGGCGATGCACTTCACGCAGGCCCTGGCTGTCGACCTCTTTGCCCAGGGCATCCCGGATGATGAGATTGATATCGACAAGTCCCTGACGCAGTTTGACTATGCCAACTTTACCGATTGGGACGCGCCGTTTAAGTCAAGAGAACACAGCACCAAGGATTCTGCCGACATGATCTTTACCCTGCTGCCAAGCACGCACCAATTCTCACTTAATACCTTCATGTCGTACTTCCTCGCACTTTGCAAAGGACCTGATCAAAATGAATAAGAACTTGGTTGGGATGATCCGCTTCAAGATTTCAACGGCGAGCGGGCCCTATTATTTCTGGAAGACCATCGATGAGGACTTGAACCCGATTGAGATCGTCGAAAAGGAGCGCGAGGAAGCGGAGAAGATTGCGCCCCACGAGCGGAATCTCTTTGAACGGTGCCTGCTCTCTAGCAAGATCAAAACCACCTGTCTCCCGGTGCGAATCGTGGACGGTGATAATGTCTTTAATAAGGCCTTCATCGTCGGCGCCGACATGGCCCATTTTAGCCCCAGTGAAGTTCTTCCCGGCGCGATTCCGTTCCTTTACGCCTACTCCCCGAATTTCGGAATTGACGCGGCCGGGAAGCTCGTGATCTTGGATGAAAACGCGCATGACCTGGAGGGCCTGGTCAACCTGATGGCCCGTTATCCGCAGGTTGATTTCGGGATGTCCTACCAAAAAGATGAACTGCAAC
>CALVFC010000160.1 GCA_944326735.1 uncultured Limosilactobacillus sp.
TTCCAACAAGACCACAACGGTTACACTCACCAAGATCCAGGTCTGTTGACTCACATGTTTGAAAAGGAACGTCCAGATCTTGTTAAGGAATACTTACCAGCAGATACCAACACTCTGATGGCTGTTTCTAACAAGGCCTTGAACGACCGTGAATGCATCAACATCTTCGTTACTTCCAAGCACCCACGTCTTCAATGGTTCTCAATTGACGAAGCTACTAACCTTGTTAACAATGGTTTGGGCTACGTTGACTGGGCATCTACTGACCAAGGTGCAGAACCAGATGTTGTCTTCGCTTCAGCTGGTACTGAACCTACTGAAGAAGCTCTTGCCGCAATCGACATTCTGCACGATAACTTCCCAGAATTGAAGATTCGTTACATCAACGTTGTGGACATCATGAAGTTGATGGGTACTGACAAGAACCCTGAAGGTCTGACTGACGAAGAATTCGACCAATACTTCACTAAGGACAAGCCTGTTATCTTTGCATGGCACGGATTCCGTGACATGATCCAAGCTCTGTTCTTCAACCGTCACAACCACAACCTCCACATTCACTCATACGAAGAAAATGGTGACATCACCACTCCATTCGATATGCGTGTATTGAACGAACTTGACCGCTTCCACCTTGCTAAGGATGCTATTCAAAACATCCCTGGCTACGAACAAAAGGGTGCTGCCTTCGTTCAAAAGATGGACAACATGGTTGCAAAGCACAACCAATACATTCGTGATGAAGGTAAGGACTTACCAGAAATCACTGACTGGACTTGGAAGGGCTTGAAGTAATCACTGCTGATTACTCAGTAAACACAACCAAATAAACAAAAACACCTCAGCTAAATGGCTGGGGTGTTTTTTGGTTAGCTTTGGCGGATAAGTGGAAGGCTCACTTTTGACGGTTGATGCTGTATAATTAAAACAGAATTAGTGGTGAAAGCAGGTGAGCTGATGCAACGGGAATACCTTTCAATTGATGTGGGTGGTACGACGATTAAGTCCGCCCGGATCAACCACTCCGGTAATATTATTAGTAAGGACCGGGTGGCGACGCCCCGCACGAAAGAAACATTTCTGACCACCCTGTTGGACATCTGGCAGGCCAATTCAGCAGTTGCCGCCGTTTGTGTCAGTGTGCCGGGAATCGTCAACTCACAGACGGGGCAGGTTCAATTTACCGGTGCTTTGGGCTATATGGGCGTTTTCAATTTGGGCGATTACCTAAGTGCTAAAACTTCCTTACCAGTTTATGTGGGTAACGATGCTAATTGTGCTACTTTAGCGGAAATGTGGCTCGGTAACTTGAGCGCCGTTGATGCGGGAGCAGTCATTACTTTGGGAACTTCCGTTGGTGGTGGGATCGTTGTTAATGGACGATTACTTCACGGACCACACTTCCGGGCGGGGGAACTCAGCGCCATTATTACTAACCGTGATGATCAAGTGGCCCAGCAACGGACAGTCGGTGCCACCACGTCGGCTGTCCAGATGGTCCGTCAGGTAGCAACAGCGTGTCACTTAAGAGATCTCGATGATGGACGGCAGGCTTTTGAGTATATTAACGCCCATGATGACCGGGCCTGGCCAATCTTTACTGCATATTGTCGCCGGGTGGCCATCCTATTGATTAACTTGCAGGCGGTTTTGGACCTTGATGTCGTTTTAATCGGTGGTGGCATTAGTGCCCAGCCGATCTTAATAACCGAAATTCAGCGGCAATTCGAACAAGTGCAGGCCAGTGATCGACGATTGACCGACGACATTCGGATGCCGATTATCGAAGCTGCTAAATTTGGTAATGAAGCCAACTTACTTGGCGCTTTGTATGGCTTTTTCCTAAAATTTGAAGAATAACTACTAAAGCGGGTCTCGTATTTGAGATCCGCTTTTTTGACACCCATCGGCAATGATTTCCATGGTAAAATTAATAATTGTGATTAAGAGATTAAGAAAATTAAGGAGCACACTATGCATAGCTTTCGCCAGGCGAGTAAGACTTATTTAATTATTGGGTCGTTAATTTTTGGGATGATTTTTGGGGCAGGAAACCTTGTCTTTCCTGTGCACTTGGGACAACTAGCTGGTGGTCACTGGTTACCGGCCGCGAGCGGCTTTATTCTATCAGGAGTTTTTCTCCCATTGTTTGCCTTGTTGGCAATTAGTATTACCAGATCACGGGGGCTCTTTGAACTAGCCTTACCGGTAGGACCATGGTTTGCCCTGGCTTTCCTGCTGCTTGTCCAGATTGCGATTGGCCCATTAGGCGCGACACCACGGACCGCCACCGTACCGTATGCCATTGGGGTGGCACCATACCTGTCGGCTAGCATGCAGCCGATCGGCTTAGCAATCTATACTGGCGCCTTTTTCCTCATGGTATATTGGTTAGCGGTCAAACAGGGGAAGATCACGGAGATCATTGGTAAAGTCCTGAATCCGGTCTTCTTAGTGATGCTGTTTGTAATTTTTCTCATGGCCTTCATTTGGCCCATGGGGAAGCTATCAACACCGCAGCCCACGAGTGCTTACGTTAGCCATGCCTTTGCGAGTGGGTTCCTTCAGGGCTACAACACAATGGATGCTTTCGCAATGTTAATCTTTGGGGTCACCATTATCACGGCAGTCCGGCAAATGGGCTTCCAGAGGCCACAGGAAGTTTCGCTAGCGACAACGAAGGGTGGTCTGATTGGAATTGCCGGTGTGGGGATCATTTATCTGGGCCTCATTTACCTCGGGACGACCAGTCGTCACCATTTTGCGATCGCTACTAACGGGGGGACCACCCTTAACCAGGTGGCCCATTACTACATGGGATACTTTGGGAATGCCCTTTTACTAACTCTGGCAACAATCACCTGTATGACGACAGCGATGGGGTTATCAATTGCCATTGCGCAGGATTTTCACGACCGTTTTCCTCAGGTTAGTTACA
>CALVFC010000161.1 GCA_944326735.1 uncultured Limosilactobacillus sp.
AAAAAGAGAATAATTTACCGTTATATGTAACCCCACATGGATTGCGACACACATACACTGTTCTATTAATTGACAATGGCGTGTCAGTTAATGATGTGGCTACTGTACTAGGTCATAAGGATGCTTCGATAACCATTAAGGTTTATAATGATTTACATCCTGTTAAGGATAATAAAATGGGCAATATTATTGAAAGCCTTTAAAATAGAAGGATGTTGTATAGATGTTGTATAGTTTGTATCAAATAGCGCAAAAATATTAATATATCAACACTTAAAGGGACATGGGTTCGACTCCCGTCATCTCCATAAAGAAAGCTCTTATACCAGCTCCAAAGGCTGGCATAAGAGCTTTTTAGTTTTGGATAGCTATCGTATAACATCTTTACAGCAGTTGCTGACCGCATTTAAAGCAAACAACCAGCGTACCCATCGAGTACACTGGTCATAATTTGCTTAAGATTAGTCATTAACGATAACGTAGGACTTGATAACTTGACGTTGGTCCATACCCTTGTAAGCAGCATCAATGTCGTCGAGGCTGAAGCTCTTGGTGAAGACCTTACCAGGGTTGATTTCACCGTCGAGAACGGCCTTGAGCAGAACGGCTTTGTCATAGGTCGTAACAGAAGCCGGACCACCGGCAACGATCGTGTTCTTGTAGAATGGGGTGGTCATGTCCTGCTTAGGGGTGTGGGGGAGGCCAACCCGGCCGATGATGGCACCAGGACGGCCAACCTTCATTGCCGTGTCAGTTGACTGTTTAGTTCCGACACATTCGAGTACGGAATCAGCACCGTTACCACTGGTGAGATCCATGATCTTCTTAACGGCTTCGTCACCACGTTCCTCGACGTTATCAGTAGCGCCGAATTCCTTGGCCAGGGCCAGCCGGTCAGCGTGACGGCTCGTGGAGATAATGCGCTTAGCACCGCGCATCTTAGCGGCGATGATGGCACAGAGACCAACCGCACCGTCACCCATGACAACCACGGTGTCGCCGGCGTTAACGTTGGCAACCCGAGCGGCGTGGTAACCAGTAGCCATGACATCGGCCAGGGTTAGCAGGGACTTGAGCATGCCTTCACTGTAGTCGCTTGGCTTGCCGGGGATCTTCACCAGAGCCCATTGACCGTGCTGGAAGCGGATGTATTCGGCCTGAACACCGTTGCTGAAGTTGTCCGTGTGGCTTTGGCAAGAGCCATCAAACCCGGCCCGGCAGGCAGCACAGTGGCCGCAGCCGTGGGTGAATGGGGCGATGACAAAGTCGCCGGGTTTAACAGTGGTGATGTCTTCACCGACTTCTTCAACGATTCCGATAGCTTCGTGACCGGAATTTTCGGCGTTGGCTTCAACCGGGTTGATTCCCCGGAAGTTCCACAGGTCGGAACCGCAGACACAGGTACGGACCACCTTAATGATAACGTCATCGGGGGCCTGAACAGTTGGCTTGTCGATGTCGACCAGCTTCATCTGACCCGCTTTAGCAAAAACAGCAGATTTCATAAAAACAGTCTCCTTTCTTTTGTAACCATTTTCATTATAAACTTTCACCGTCAAAATTGATAATACTTTAAGTCAATGGTTGAACATACCTCAACTGAATAGCTAAATTTGAATTAATGATGACTTCTCGGGCCAATCACGGGCACTGACCGGGGATGAATGTTAAACTAGGAAAAATGACCAATTAAGAATTCTTAAGGAAGTGTAACTACTCATGAACATCCTGATGATTGAAGACAACCATTCTGTCTGTGAGATGATGGCGATGTTCTTCAAGAAGAACCAATGGCAGTATGAATTTGCCTATGATGGTGTGGCTGGGGAGCAGAAGTTTGCTGACCAACCGGATAAGTGGGATATCATCCTGCTGGACCTGAACCTGCCTAAGAAGGATGGGATGCAGGTCGCTGCTGATATTCGGCGAATTTCGCCAACTGTTCCACTGATCATGCTGACGGCGCGCGATACTGAAAGCGACCAGGTTCTGGGACTGGAGATCGGGGCTGATGACTACGTAACCAAGCCCTTTAGTCCCATCACCCTGGTAGCCCGGATCAAGGCCTTGCACCGGCGGAGTCAGCTGGGCCAGCTCAACCAGCAGCAACAGCAGGCGGAGAGTGACTTTGATGTCCAAACTGATCACTTTAAGATGAATACTAAAACACGGGAAGTTTACCTTTATGGGAAGCCGGTCAACGACTTGACCCCTAAGGAATTTGACCTGTTAAAGACACTGGCCTCCAAGCCGCGGCAGGTTTTCACGCGTTCTCAGCTGCTTCAGCTAGTTTGGGACTATGAATACTATGGGGACGAGCGGACGGTTGATGCGCATATCAAGAAACTGCGGCAGAAGCTGGAAGATATTGGACCCCAGGTTATCAAGACTGTCTGGGGTGTCGGTTACAAGTTTGATGATGGGGGAGAATAGTTGCAAATGAAGTTAATGTATCGATTGATGCTGACCTTCTTTACGATCATCATTATCCTGCTAGTGATCCTGAGCGTTTCCTTTGTGCAGGTAACTAATAACACGCTTTACCACAACACCTGGAATCAATTGAAGAGCTACTCAGACAGTCTGGTGCAGGACTCAATTCGTTATGATCCCGCTAACCGGAGCTTTGAAGGCTTTGCCACGGACTCTCTTCAAACCAATGCCAGCCTGCTGACCCGGCAGCATGTTCACTTTGCAATCTATGACACAGCCCAGCGGCAGATCTATGCCAGCAATGGCTTCACGTCGACCATTACCAAGGACCAGTGGAATAAACTCAAGGATGGCCAGGTCCTCTGCACTAAGGTGACGATGGCTAAATTCGACCACCAGGTTGCCGATACCAATACTCCCGAGATGACCGAGGTTCTCAAACCGTACTTCTATAAGGGGAAAATGGTAGCGGTAGTCTCCATTGCCAC
>CALVFC010000162.1 GCA_944326735.1 uncultured Limosilactobacillus sp.
TGGTCATCAGCCGATGGCGGTTACCCGTGATTACCTGGGGATTCTGCGTGACCATCCATGGTGGAGTGTGATGATTATGATTGTGGCCCTGATTATAGTCGAAACATTAATTTAAAGAAAATAGGCTTTCGGGAAATATCCCGGAAGCCTATTTGATTACTTGTTCTTATAAACGGACACTTCGATTAAGTTCTTATCCGGATCATGGACATAGATTGAGGTCATTGGGCCTTCAGAACCGTGTTTTTCAATTGGTCCGGCAACGACGTCAACGTAGTAACTGCGGAAGTGGTGGAGAATATCATCCAGCTTGTCCCCCGCAACTAAACATAAGTCGGCAGAGCCCACGGTCGGGTGGGGTGCCTTTAGGTCAGTAGCACGGTCGGCTTTTTGCAACCGGATCAGTTGGTGACCACACCGCAGGGTAATGACATCATCAGTCGTTTGTTGGTCAATTACCGGCATATCAAAGACCTCGTGGTAGAAGCGCATCGCATCTTCTAGGTTGCTGACGGTTAAGACCACGTGGTCAATCCTTCTCATTTTCATTGTTTCGACCTCCTTACCAGCGTTAATTATACTGAATTCCGAAAAGAATTGCCAAACCATGACGCCCCTAGTAAGATAAAACACGCGGAGGATAATGATGAAAGTAAGAAGTATTTTGAGTGTCGCGGGATTCGCCTTTTTCGGCGGAATTTTGCGCTACCTTTTAACAATTGTTACCCCAGGACTAGGGGTTCTATTAGCGAATTGGCTGGGGTGTCTTCTCCTGTCGTTCTTGACCTATTACGTGATCGAACGGGACCTTCTTGTGGGATGGTTAAACTTAGGGCTTGGAACGGGGTTGATTGGGGCGTTTACAACCTTTTCCTCATTCACAACCACCACGATTCAGTTGGGACAAAATGACTGGCGGTACGCCGTCGTGTATGGGTTGGCTAGCCTCGTTGGTGGTTTTGTCATGGCACTGATGGGCTATTGGCTTGCCAAACGACTAGTGAAAAGGGCGGTGGAGCACCATGATTAGCGTTGGTATTGGTTCAGCCCTCGGCGCAGTAATCCGCTACCTCATTACGACCTGGTGGAAACGGTGGCGAATTGATTGGCCGCTTGCGACATTGTTTATCAACGTGACCGGGGCAATTCTGTTAGCGTTGCTGATCCACCATTTTGGTTCAACCAGCAGCCACTACCTTTTCTGGGGTGTCGGTGTCATGGGTGGCTACACCACTTTCTCAACCTTCAACACCGAATTAGTGGCGATGTTTGATGAGCATGCCTATGGGAAATTGTTGTGCTACCTGGTACTGACCTATGGGGTTGGTCTCCTGGCAGTGTGGTTAATTATAAGATAAGGGTTCAGAGACTAGACACTTTGGACCCTTTTCATTTGGCGGGGTTAGCCATCAATAATATAATGATCTACTGAATGCGTAAATTGAAGGGAGTCGCTGTTTATGAAGAAGAGTTCGGTCGGTATTTTCTTGACCGTGATTATTGTCTTAGTGGCAATTATTGGTGGGGCATTTTACCATACCCGGAAGACCAATCGCTTTGTCCATTCGACCACGGCCACCTTATTCTTCCATGGTGGTGGGAGTTCTTACCGGGCCGAAACGAGCATGGTGAACGCGGCTAAGCGGGCCGGGGTCACGAATACAATCATTAGGGCAGACGTCACTAAAAACGGTCAGGTCAGCCTGCACGGTAGCATGCACCGGGGCGCAATCAACCCCATCGTCGAAGTTAATTACAAGGACAACCGTCAGCTTGATTTCAATAAGCATGGCGAATACGCCACGAATGTTGCTAAATTGCTGAAGAAGCAGTACGGCATTAAGAAAATTAATATGGTGGGTCACTCGCTTGGTAATATTTCGATCATCTACTACATGTTGCAAAACGGCAAGAACAAGAATATGCCACAATTACAGAAGCAGGTCGACATTGCTGGTCACTTTGGCGGACTGGACTTTGCGGGTATTCCAGATGCCATTAAGCAACCAGCCGGGATGAAGCTGAATGCTGAAGGGAAGCCCAACCATATGAACGCCACTTATCGGCAAATGACGGCGGTCCGTAAGATTTACCCGCGGAATCAAGTGGCAGTTTTGAACATCTATGGTGATATTGGTAACCATACAGATGGTCGGGTAACGAACGTTTCGTCCCGTTCCCTGAAGTATCTGGTGGCTTCCCGAGCCAAGTCGTATACCGAGATGAAGTTCACTGGCAAGAATGCCCAGCACTCGAAACTGCACGAAAATGCTAAGGTTGATCGGGCCTTAATCAAGTTCTTGTGGCAGAAGGATTAAATTCAGAAGGGAGTTTTTGCATGACCAAAGCGAAAGAAAGTACCATTCCAGCCCAGATTGAAGTCCGGGGTGGTCGGGTGCATAACCTGAAGAATATTAATGTCAATATCCCCCTCCACCAATTCGTCGCTATCTCAGGCTTATCCGGTTCCGGGAAGAGTTCATTAGCGATGGGAATCCTATATGAAGAAGGGTCGCGTCGTTATCTGGAAGCTCTTTCCACGTATACACGGCGGCGGATTAAATTAGGTGCACAGGCCCAGGTTACATCAGTTAAACATATCCAATCAGCGTTAGCCCTTCACCAGCGACCATCCGTGCCGTCTGAACGGGCCACTGTTGGAACGATGAGTGAACTGTTTAACGTCATTCGGCTGATCTTTTCCCGGTTAGGGCAACCAGTTTGTCCGAATGGTCACCGGTTAAAACCTAGTCTGAAGATTGCCCAGGCAATGAGTAAGTCTGGGGATGAAATGGGTCAACTTACCTGTCCTGTCTGTGGTGCTGAGTTTT
>CALVFC010000163.1 GCA_944326735.1 uncultured Limosilactobacillus sp.
GTGTGACTATCCTAATCAGCCTTGCGGGGGCTCCCAGACGAAAACAAGTTTTCTGGGTCGCTCCCTCGCCGTGACCGCAACTTCCGCTTTCTAATGCTACCGAGTCGTAACGTGCTCGCCGGGAAGGACTAGTAGCTAACTACAGACAGATACTTGACGTGCTACGCACGCCCAGCACTGTCTTAGGTTAGCCATACGTCCTTCTGATCCGGCTCGCACTTCCTCTTTAAAAATGCCCCTTCACATCCTTATCCTTAAAGGAATTCGGATCCGGGATAAACGAAATATCAGTATCGATAATCCCAAACTTCTTCCGGAGCATCCGTTCAATCTTCTCCGACAACTGATAACTTTCCAAAATCGTCATCTTACCATTAACAGTCAGGGTAGCATCCAACGACACCACATTCCCGTTATAGTGGGCTTTCAGTTCGACGACTCGGTGCACCTTATGGACACTCATAATGGCATCATGATAAGCAGCTTCGGCCTTTGGATCAAAGTAATCAGCGAGGTTCAGACTGGTACTAAAGAAGATCTTGATCCCTGAGTAGAGAATAAACAGACCAACAACAATACTGGTCGCACCATCAAGCCAGCTCAGGTTGAAAATCAGGGCACCAGAAATGGCCACCATCGTTCCGATACTAGTGAAGGCGTCACTCAAGCTATGCTAACAGGGCAGCGTTCTTTAACTTCCGTCCAGTCCGGCGGTTCATATACCAGACCACCAACATGATTACTGAGGCAATCCCAGCACCAACTAAGGCGATTGGTTGGGGGACCACCCGGGTGGCAGGGTTAATCAACGCTTTGACCCCATCACCGATAACGCTGAGGGCAATGGAAATCATTACCACCGCAGTTACCAATGAAAAGATCGTCTCATACCGCCAGCGGACAAACTGAATTCGTTGGTCACCACCCAGCGCCTTCTTGTATTTCATGTCGGGTAACTTCACCCCAGCAATATCGTCATCGTTGATATCCTGGGCAATGTGCAGACCCATCATTAATAAGAAGGTGGAGATGATCCCAGAAAGGTTATTGAATGCATCCGCCCGCAACGTCTGTGATTTACTGATGGCCGCCAGCCAGTATTCAATAATTGAAATTAATAAATATGCTAGCAAATTATAAATGAGATGGCGTTGAGAAGCGCGGATCTTACGGAGCTCAATTCCTTGATCCTCTTCCCAAACGGCCATCTCATTTTTTACGTGTCGTTTGATTTTACTCAAATGCTTCAAAATCCCCCAAAATTAGTAGATTACGATCTATTCTACCACTCTTTGTCAGTTATAGATCCCAGCTGTTGGCAACCGGTAATAACGGGTAATCGCACTGATCCTGAAGGGCAGTTGCTTCTTGCGTTGAAAGGGTCGGGGTGATGCCCGCCCACCAGTCACTGCCGGTAGATTGCTTTTGCCAATCTAAATCGAATGCTGGTGTCTGTTTAGCAACCGCCAAGTAGGCCTGGGGGAGGTCGTTAATAGTTTGGGTTGCTAAATGGTTGTGATAACCGTTAAATTCTTTGCCACAATCAAAGTTTTCAATGTGGTCCGCCACCGCTACCAGGTCACTTAGAATACTGTTGGCGGTTGGCTCTGCACCAGCGCCCGGACCAGTGTAGACCGTGGTGCCAAGGGCACTAGAGTTGACCTCAATAGCATTTTGGACGCCCGCAATCTGTGCCAGTTGGGCATTTTGTGGAAGGAGGGCCGGACCAACGAAGGTGAAAATACAGTCGTCTTTACGGCGGGCAATTGCTAATAACTTAACGGCATAACCGAGTTGGTCTGCGGCGGCTAATTGCTGCTTACAGACCTGGTCAATTCCCGTTACGGTAAGCTGGTGAGGATCGAGGGCGCGGCCAAAAGAGAATTGACTCAGAATGCTTAGCTTATTAGCGGTGTCAATCCCCTTCACGTCGTTCGTTGGATCTGGTTCTGCATACCCCTTTTCTTGTGCTCCTGTCAGGGCATCCTGGTAGGAAAGGCCAGCAGAGCTCATGGCAGTCAGAATATAGTTAGCTGTCCCATTAATGATTCCAGTGATTTGACTAATTTGGTCAGTAACTAAACTGTTGGAGAGAACCCGCAGGATGGGGATGCACCCGGCAACGCTGGCTTCATACATGAAGTCAACGTGACGGAAACGGGCGAGCTCTGCTAGTTGTGGACCGTCAGTCGCGAGGAGGTCCTTGTTCGCGGTAATAACTGACTTGCCCCGATAAATGGCCTTCTTGATCACGTCACGCGCTAGATTAACCGTGCCCATTGTTTCAATCACCACTTGGATGTCCTGGTCATTCAACACGTCATCGATATTATCGGTTAAGACTGTGCCGGATGGCAGGGGGTCATTGCGGTGCTTCGCTAAGTGGGCGACCGCGACCCGCTTTAAGTGGAAATGGACTTGGGCAGTTTGCTCGAGCTTTGCTTGTTGGGCCTGTAATAGTTTAACCACACCGGAACCAACTGTCCCTAGTCCCAGTAGGCCAAGGGTAATCGTGCGCATGATGGAGCCTCCTTTTTAAATTTGATCGAGGGCCTGTGATAAGTCGGCAATTAAGTCATCGGCGTTTTCAATACCGACAGATACCCGAATGAGGTCAGGGGTAACACCGGCCGCCTTCAGTTCTTCAGGACTTAACTGAGCGTGGGTGGTTGAAGCGGGGTGAATGATCAATGACTTGGCATCCGCCACGTTAGCCAGCAGTGAGAACAACTTCAGGTGGGAAATCAGTTCCTTACCGGCCTTTTCACCACCAGTTAAACCAAGGGTGAAGATCGAACCAACCCCCTTAGGGAAGTACTTGTCA
>CALVFC010000164.1 GCA_944326735.1 uncultured Limosilactobacillus sp.
CAAACTGGCCGTGGTGCGAAGACGAAGATTCAATACGCATGGACAAATGAAGAGCTCACCAAGCTAACTAAGAAGGCTGGTAAGGGGGCTTCCTTACAGCGGTTTAAGGGTCTTGGGGAAATGAATGCTGACCAACTGTGGGAAACCACGATGAATCCAGAAACGCGGACGTTAATTCGGGTCCAGATTAAGGACGCTGAATTAGCTGAACGTCGGGTTACCACGCTGATGGGTAACAAGGTGGAACCTCGTCGTGAATGGATTGAAGATAATGTTCAATTTACCCTGTCAGATGACCAGGAGTCCGATAAGTTAGTTGAAAATAAGGGTCAAATCAGCCCGAAAACCGAAACAAAGAAAAAGGCTAAGCAGGAACCCACGGTAAAAACGTGGAACCAAGAAAAACTGTTTTAGTAGTAAGAAAGGAACAGACAAGTGCGAGACGGAAAAATTGAAACGATGACTTTAGAGCGACTGATGGGTGATCGCTTTGGACGCTATTCCAAGTCAATTATTCAAGAACGGGCGTTGCCTGATATTCGTGACGGCTTGAAGCCTGTACAGCGGCGGATCTTATTCGCAATGAACAAGGATGGCAATACCTACGATAAAGGTTTTCGTAAATCAGCAAAGTCCGTTGGGAACGTCATGGGTAATTTTCACCCACACGGTGATAGTTCAATTTACGAAGCATTGGTTCGTTTGAGTCAGGACTGGAAACTGCGTGAGCCGCTTGTGGAGATGCACGGTAACAATGGTTCCATGGACGGGGACCCGGCTGCGGCAATGCGGTACACCGAAGCTCGCTTAAGTAAAATCGCCGGTTTGATGTTGCAGGACATCGATAAAGATACCGTTGAAATGACGTTAAACTTCGATGATACGGAAAAGGAACCAACAGTGTTGCCGGCCCGCATTCCAAACTTACTAGTTAACGGGGCCACAGGTATTTCTGCTGGTTATGCCACAGAAATCCCGACTCATAACTTGGGTGAGGTTTTTGATGCCTTAATTTACTTGTTAAGCCATCCTGATGCATCACTGGATAAGTTGATGGAATTCGTTCCCGGTCCAGACTTCCCAACCGGCGGAATTATTCAAGGCTTAGATGGAATTCGCAAAGCATATCAGACCGGTCGTGGTCGGGTGGTTGTGCGGGCGCGTACCAAGATTGAAGACTTGCGGGGTGGCCGCCAACAAATTACCGTTACCGAAATTCCGTATGAAGTTAACAAAGCGCAACTTGTTAAGCGGATTAACGATTTACGCCTTGCTAAAAAGGTGGAAGGTATTTCTGAGGCTCGTGATGAAACTGACCGTTCCGGCTTACGAATTGCGATTGAGCTCAAGCGGGGCGCTAATGCGCAGGGAATTTTAAACTACCTGCTTAAAAACACCGACCTGCAGATCAATTACAACTTCAACATGGTGGCAATTGATGATCAACGGCCAATGCGAGTTGGTTTGAAGCACATTTTAACTTCTTACCTGAACTTCCAGAAAGACATTATTCGTCGGCGGACGCAGTTTAACCTGAATAAAGCTCAACGGCGTTTGCATATTGTGGAAGGTTTAATCAAGGCTTTATCAATTCTTGATCAAGTTATTAAGACCATCCGAGCAAGCAAGAACCGGAAGGATGCTAAGCAGAATTTGATCGATCAGTACGCCTTTACTGAAGATCAAGCGGAAGCTATTGTGACTTTGCAATTGTACCGGTTAACGAATACCGATGTGACGGACCTGCAAAATGAAGAAGCTAACTTGAACAAGCAGATTAGTGAATACACTTTGATTTTGAATGATGACAAGGAATTGTCTAAGGTTCTGCGCTCTGAAATGACGAAAATCAAGAAAGAATTTGGTAACCCCCGGCGGACAACTATTCAGAATCATGTTGACAAGCTGAAGATCGACACTAAGGTCACTGTCGCCAAGGAAGATGTTGTGCTCTTAGTATCACACGCCGGATACATTAAGCGGTCTAGTTTACGTTCGTTTAAGGCATCATCAATTGATGAAAACGGCCTGCGTGAAGATGATTATCCACTGTTAATCCAACAAACCAATACGTTAGCGCACCTCTTCATGTTTACCAATCTCGGGAATGTCATTTACCGTCCAGTCCACGAAATTGCGGATGTTCGTTGGAAGGATACTGGTGAACATATTTCACAGACAATTGGGTTGGCAGAAAATGAAGAGATTATCAAAGCAATGGTCTTTGATGACCTGAAACGTCCCGGAACATTCTTGATGGGGACAAATGATGGACAAATTAAACAGTCCAGTTTCAGCGACTATAAACCCGGTTCCCGGTATAAGAGCCATGCCAGCACCGCTATTAAGCTCAAAAATGCAGATTCTCGATTGATTAGTGTGGACTACTATGAACCAAGTGACCAGAATCAATCACTAATGGTGGTTTCACATGAGGGATACGCTGTGCGCTTTGACATTGCTGAAGTGCCAACAACCGGCCTGCGTACCAGTGGGGTTCGTGCAATTAACCTGAAGGATGATGACTATGCAGTTGACTATGTTATTGTTAATGAGGGTGATGACCTGGCACTGGTCACTCAACGGGGGGCCTTTAAGAAGATGGCTGCCAGTGACTTATCGATTGGTGCCCGTGCGCGCCGTGGTGAATTGGTTATTCATCGCCTAAAGAGTCATCCTCATAAGATTGTCGACTTCTTAGCATTCCCAGCAGACTCCACTGAGACCCTTGAGATTATTACCGACCGACCAGCATTCCAGGACGTTGCGGTAGCTGACCATCATTTAGGGTCGGCTAAGTCAAA
>CALVFC010000165.1 GCA_944326735.1 uncultured Limosilactobacillus sp.
TAACTAAATAATAAGTAGGCTGCAAAACTGTGTAGAAAACCATTGCATTTTTCTGTACTTTTAGCTTGCAAAATACAATTTATCCGTAAACAACTAATGGCAATTGATCCCGCTTCACGAATTGTTGGTGAGGAAGAATCGTATGGTCATTCAATTGATCAATCATTAGCTGGTCATGTGTGGATCATTGACCCGATTGACGGGACAATGAACTTTGTTCGTCAAAGAAATCATTTTGCCATTATGCTGGCGTTGTATATCGATGGTCAGGCAACCCTCGGCTATATTTTGGATGTAATGAATGATGATTTATATCACTGCTGGCGTCATCACAGGGCTTTTGTTAACCAACAACCGTTAGCAGAGCCTCTCGAATTGCCGCTGGCTGAGGGATTGGTCGATATCAATCGTTACCTTCTATTAAGTAATACCCGTAATTTGCAGGAAGTTGCCAGACGAGCAGCGGGCTTGCGGATGTATGGCAGTGCAGGCATTGAGTTAATTCATGTTTTTACTGGCCAGTTAAGCGCCTATATTTCCCGTTTAAAGCCCTGGGATTTAGCGGCTGGACGGGTATTTGCAGAAGAACTGGGGCTAGATGTGAAAACAATTGACGACCAGCAATTAAATGTGCTATCATCTAACACTGTATTAGTAGCAACAAAGCAAGCCAGTCGAGATATTCGGCAGCTTATTAAATAGTTGTTCAGGCTGTGACAGTGGTCGCAGTTTTTTTATGAAATCACTTTGTAAACGGTGTATACTACTGTTTATGAGAGTAGATTGAGATGAAAGGAAGAATCGAATTTTGAAATCACGTGACGACATTCGTAACATTGCGATTATTGCTCACGTTGACCACGGTAAGACTACCTTGGTTAACGAAATGTTAAAGCAGTCAGATACGTTGCCTGAACACTTCTCCATTGAAGACCGGGCAATGGATACCAACGCCATTGAACGTGAACGTGGTATTACTATCTTGTCAAAGAACACTGCTGTTAAGTATGGTAAGTACCAAATCAACATCTTGGATACTCCAGGACACGCCGACTTTGGTGGTGAAGTTGAACGGGTTATGAAGATGGTTGATGGTGTCCTCTTGGTTGTTGACGCCTTTGAAGGAACCATGCCCCAGACTCGTTTCGTTTTGAAGAAGGCATTGGAACAACACTTAACGCCAATCGTTGTTATCAACAAGGTTGACCGGAAGGGTGCTCGTCCTGAAGAAGTTGTTGACGAAGTTCTGGATCTCTTCATTGAACTTGGTGCCGATGAAGATCAATTGGACTTCCCAGTTATCTACACTTCTGCTATGAACGGGACATCTAGTTATGATTCTGACATTTCTACTCAGAAACACACTATGAAGCCACTCTTTGATACTATCATTAAGACTATCCCAGCTCCTGTTGATAATTCAGACGAACCTCTTCAATTCCAAGTTGCTATTTTGGACTACAACGACTTCGTTGGTCGTATCGGAATTGGTCGGGTCTTCCGTGGCAAGATCAAGGTTGGGGACACCGTTACCTTGATGAAGCTGGATGGCTCCAAGAAGAACTTCCGTGTTACTAAGCTGTTTGGTTTCTTCGGTTTGAAGCGTCTGGAAATTAAGGAAGCCGAAGCTGGTGACTTAATCGCTGTTTCTGGGATGGAAGACATTAACGTTGGTGAAACGGTCACTGACCCAGAACATCCAGAAGCCTTAACACCATTACGGATTGATCCACCTACGTTACGGATGACTTTCCGGACCAATGATTCTCCATTTGCTGGTCGGGAAGGTAAGTTTGTCACTGCTCGTCAGTTGGAAACTCGTCTGAAGCGTGAAATGCAAACCGATGTTTCTCTTAAGGTTGAAGATACTGATGATCCAGGTGCCTGGACTGTTTCTGGCCGTGGTGAATTACACCTTTCAATCTTAATTGAAACCTTACGGCGTGAAGGATACGAACTTTCAGTTTCTCGTCCAGAAGTTATTTACCGTGAAATTGATGGTGTAATGTGCGAACCATTTGAAGAAGTTCAAATTGATACACCTGATGAATACACTGGTGCTGTTATTGACAGCCTTTCTAAGCGGAAGGGTGAAATGAAGAACATGGAACCTTCTGACAATGGTCAGACGCGGTTAATCTTCTTAGCACCTTCTCGTGGTTTGATTGGTTACTCGACTGAATTTATGACCATGACCCGTGGTTACGGAATCCTGTCCCACACCTTTGAAAAGTATGCTCCAGTTATCAAGAACTGGAACCCAGGTCGTCAAAAGGGTACACTGGTTTCAATGAACGCCGGTAAAGCAACTACTTATGCCATGATGGGTATCGAAAGTCGTGGTCAATTACTTATCGATCCAGGGACGGAAGTTTACGAAGGTATGATCGTCGGTGAAAACAGTCGTGAAAACGATATTACTGTTAACATCACCAAGGGTAAGAACCTGACCAACGTTCGTGCTGCTGGTTCAGATGAAATGGCCCACATTAAGACGCCAACCCACTTCTCACTTGAAGAGTCATTGGAATTCTTGAACGAAGATGAATACTGCGAAGTTACTCCAGAAAACATTCGTCTGCGGAAGAAGATCTTGAACACCAACGCTCGTGAAAAGGCTGCTAAGCGTCGTCGTGCTGCTTCACGGAAGTAATAAAACTAAATTATAATTCTTTAATAATACCTGGTCTTATGAAGACGGAATGAAATCTTCTTGGACCAGGTATTTTTAGACTGATGGTGTATAATATAAGAAAAAAAAAAAAAAAAACGGTAGGTGCGCTTAGTGAAACATATTC
>CALVFC010000166.1 GCA_944326735.1 uncultured Limosilactobacillus sp.
ACCAACGTTAACACCCCGTGCCTTGCTGACCCGGTAGTGTCCCTTGTGGATCACCCCTTGATAATTACCGGCACCAGATCCGGTCGTACTGTAATTCTTGGATGATGATTTTCCACATGAAGCCAAAACAATTGTCGCCATCAAAAGCACGGTGCTAATGATGACCTTTTTCCACTTGGTTTTCACGATTATTGTTCCTCCTCCATTGCCTGGTGAAAGCGTCCTTCATCCCAGATAGTGATACCCAGATCCTGGGCTTTGGTGAGTTTACTACCCGCCTTATCACCGGCAATGACGATATCAGTCTTCTTAGAAACACTGCTGGTAACCTTGGCTCCATGGTCTTCTAACCATTGCTTAGCTTCACCACGGGTCATCTCAACAAGTTTTCCAGTCAATACGACCCGCCGACCGTTCCATTCACTGTCCTCATCGACTGGGGTAGTACTGCCGAGATATTCGAAGTTGATCCCAGAATCACGAAGTTCATTGATCAACTCGACTACTTGCTGGTTCGCAAAGTATGTTTCGACACTCTCACCAATCGTAGGTCCAATGCCATCGACTGATGATACTTCATCGGCGGATGCCTGCATCAGGCGGTCGAGGTTACCAAAATGTTCCATAATCAAACGTGCTGCCTTGGCACCCACATGACGGATACCAAGACCGAATAAAAGACGTTCGACAGAATTATTACGACTATTGTCGATCGATGTCAATAGATTAGTGGCTGATTTGTCACCAAATTTATCTAAAGTTAATAATTGGTCACGATTTAGGGCATATAATCCCGCAACATCATGGATTAATTTCTTATCCCACAATTGTTCAATGATCTTGGGACCTAAGCCATCAATGTTCATCGCATTCCGTGAAGCAAAGTGCGCTAAGCCCTCCTTGATTTGTGCAGGGCACATTGGGTTAATGCACCGCAACGCCACCTCATCGTCCAGGTGAACCAGCTTAGAGCCACATACCGGGCATTCTGTTGGGATTTGGTATGGTTCACTGTCAGCGGGACGCTTCTTGAGGTCAACCTGCGAAATCTCGGGAATAATGTCACCCGCTTTGTGGAGGTACACTGTATCACCAATGCGGATATCCTTATCCTGCAGGTAATCAGGATTATGCAATGATGCCCGACTAACCGTTGTCCCCGCTAATTGAACCGGGTCCATGACTGCCGTTGGGGTGACGTTCCCCGTCCGGCCGACAGTCCATTCAATGTCCCGAACCACGGTTGCTTCTTCCTCAGGTGGGAACTTATAGGCAATTTCCCACCGTGGGACCTTCACGGTATTTCCAAGGGCAATCTGCGTATCCAGGTCATTAACCTTTTCGACAATCCCGTCAATCCCGTAAGTCAGTTGGTCACGTTGCGCAGTGTATTCATTGATGTAATCCTCAATTTCCTGCCGGTTATGAACAACCCGGTTATTGGGGTTCACTTTAAAACCTAGTTCACGCATCTTGTCCAGGGCTTCCGCCTGCGTGCTGACCCCGATCTTCTGGTATTCAGGAACGTAATACATAAACGTATCCAGGTCCCGCCGAGCAGTCACTTTAGGATTGAGCTGTCGTAAACTACCCGCTGCCGCGTTCCGTGGATTAGCAAACGTGGGCTGACCAGCGGCTTCACGAGCAGCGTTGAGCTTGGCGAAGGACTCCTTAGGCATGTAACATTCTCCACGGAATTCAACAGACAGTGGTTCAGGCAATTCATGAGGAACCGACTTGATCGTCATAACATTGGCCGTAACATCTTCACCAATATTACCGTTACCACGGGTCGATCCTTGAACCAACTTTCCATTTTCATAAACCAAGGACAGTGACAAGCCATCTATTTTGAGTTCCAAATTATATTCTGGAGTGACCTCCACATCAGCATTGTCCTGCTGACGACTGTTAAAGTCCATTAACTCATCGAGTGAGAAAACATCCCCCATCGACAACATTGGAATCTCGTGACGAACCTTCGTTAATTGGCTTTCGGTCTCGCCACCAACCCGTTGCGTCGGCGAATCCGGCGTTACTAGTTCTGGAAAGCGAGTTTCAAGTTGTACTAACCGTTGGTAGGCACGATCGTAAACGTAGTCTTCCACAGTAGGGTTATCCTGCTCATAGTATTCCCGTCCCCACTGACTAATTTGTGCACGAAGGGGCCCAATTTCCTGCTGGGCTTGAGCTAACGTTAATTCTTCAACTGGTGTTTGCTTATTATCCATGAAATTGGCCTCACTTCATCATTAATCAACTTTCTTAATTGGGGCGAAACTAGCCAAGAGCCGCTTAACACCCTGATCTGGGAAGGCAATATCAAGTTCCATATAGTTCCCGGTCCCGCTGACCTTAACGACAGTTCCTTGACCCCACTTCTTATGACTGACCTTGTCACCGGTCTTCCATGAAACCTTGTCAGCACCCGTTCCCGTGTTCGTAACCGGCTTGACTCGTTTACCAGCACTGCGATACTGGTGCTTTTGTTGGTGACGGTAGGTAGTGGCAGTTGCGGCGTCACCGCCAAATGGCAACTTCTGCCCGTTAACGGACGTTTCTTCATCACTGTTTTCAAATTGCAAGAGGTCTGGATTGATCTCTTCTACAAAGCGCGATGGCTGGTTGCGTTGAATCCGCCCATAAAGCAGGCGTGAGAACGCGTTTGTCAAATAGAGTTTCTTCTTAGCACGCGTAATTCCCACGTAAGCTAACCGTCGTTCTTCTTCCAATTCGTCGTCTTCCATGATTGCGCGTGACAATGGGAAGATTCCCTCTTCCATCCCCACTAAGAAA
>CALVFC010000167.1 GCA_944326735.1 uncultured Limosilactobacillus sp.
GTAGAAGAAATTGCGAAAGCCATAGGCAGTCCGTTTAATAACTTTAATCTTGTTATTCGTACCTTCAACGGGACCATTTGTATAATGGTCATATTTAAAACTGGTAATGATTTCTTGGCGGTGGGTTCGCAGAGTGCGTTGAACCTTTTGGAATGCTTGGGGAAGCACAGTCCATTTGAAGGCTAATAGTTGGTTGAAGGCTGACTTACTACGATGATTAACTGCTAGAATAAGGCTTTGATAATATTGATAGGCCTGCTTGAGCTCATCATCGAAATCTAATAACCGATGAATGACCTCAATATCAGTTAGTTGGGCATAACCAAAATTACGACGAGCCCAGAAATTGTCGTATTGAAGAAGCGCACTTGGGGTTAGAAGCAGCTTCCCAAAATGCTTAAGAGTGCGCCAACGTCTAGTACCTTTTCCGGCACGGTTCATCACCTTGATTCTAGTTTGGTTTAGGGCACGATAAGCCTGGGCCACGACATGAAAGTGGTCCGCGATAATTAGGGCACGTGGAAACATTTCCTGAATAAAATGGCGATAAGGAGTATAAAGATCCACCGTGACGGTTTGAACCGCTAAACGAGCGCTGTGACTATAACGCAGGAAGTAGTTACGAAGAAAACTACTCCGGCGTGAAAGAATGATGTCAAGGGTTCGATGGTTCTCAATATTTACGAGGATCATACTCATTCCGCTGGGCGCAAAGCGGCCAGAGCGAAAGTCATCAAAGGCAATGTGACGGGGAAGCCAATGATAGTTAGGTTTAAAGACATGATCAAGATGATTAATTACACGTCTGACAGTCCAGTCCGAAACGGAGAAATCATCGGCGATATCAGTTTGAGATTCATTCTTAGCTAGCTGCATCATAATCCGTTACTTAATACTTGTGGCAATGTGGTGACGATATTGGACATCCTTGACCGGAGCTAGTTTCGTCACTGTTTGTGGGCACTGAGGTGTAGCCGGACAGAGATATTTCTGCTTTTTAATCGACCAAATAGTTGGCTTGTAGTGAAGGTCTGCTCCATGATAGTTAACGGTTCTAAAACCATTCTTGTACATTAAATGACCGCAGTGAGGACAATGCATAGGGTAGGATTGAATAAGATGGACCACGATATAGTCGCCGTGGTCGGTAATTGGGTCTTCTTTGGTATTGGTATCAAGTTCGAGATGAACGTCTTTAATTCCAAGACCAGTTTTGATAGAATGATCCATGAAAGATGGTCCTTTCTTAAACGAAGACGGGGGTCAAGCCATCTTTCGTTTTTTATTTTAAATTTAAACCAAAATAAGCACTGATGTTAAATCTATCAGTACTTAAAATTGTAGAACCATAAATCGTCCATTACACTCCTTTTTTATAAAATTAACGGCATTTATCCATTGGGCGCTAAGCGAAATGTCTTATAATTATAAATAGAGTAAACATTTTATGAAGAAGAGGAGTGGTTAGTGTGAAAAATTCATTGACTGCAGTGATCTATTTGGAGCCTGATCAAGTCAGCCTGCGAATAATTGAGCTGCCCAAGGGTCGGGTGATCAATGATGTCCGCTCTGGTGTCCTGGCGCTCGGTGATGGGAAGATTGCTAATTATGCTCAGAACATGGGAACGATTGTTAATAACCTGGAGGGCTTCAAGCAGCAGCTGAAGGACTACCAGGTTACTGACGTGCACTTCTACGGGGCCATCGAGGACCTGGCGCCGATTGATGCCCGCTACGTTGCCGACCAGCTGGAGGTCCGGACCGGACTGAAGATTCAGTGGCTGAACAACAACCAGCTGATGGCCAAGACGATGGGCTGTGTTGTGACCCACCTGGCAGAGTTCAAGACCCTGAGTAAGCACTGCCTGTACCTGTTGACCTTGGGGCTGGATTCGATGACCCTGGCCTTCTTCCACCACGGCAACTTCGAGAAACAGTGGGAGATCGACCTCGGTGGGGTCAAGATCAGCCGGCTGGTTCAGCGGCTGCGGCAGACAACCACGAACCCGCAGGAAATCATCCAGGACTACATCAGCAGCAAGCTGGAGTACATTGCGCCCGAGCTCAAGCGGAAGAAGAAGACCGTCCTGCTGATCCAAAACGCCCCGGTCCTGAGCAATCATTACATCAAGCAGGGCGAGCACCTGGCCAAGATCCCGCTGGAGCCGCTGAAACAGGCCAACCGGGAAATGGGACCGGAAATTTATGACCAGCATCCCTGGGCCCAGAGTGTTACCAACGAGCAGGAACGGCGGCTGCTTATGCCAAACTACCTGGTTATTGCCCGGACGGCTTACCTGGTTCACCCGCTGAACATCTACGTAACCGACATCTCAATGATGGACGGGCTGGTCAACGGCTTTGCGGACAGCCAGGCCCAGAGCCAGATCAACACGATGATCCGGACGTCAGCGGACGACATCGCCCAGCGTTATGGCGTCGATGCGGCCCACAAGGACTTCGTGACGAAGTTTGCCTGCCAGTTCTTTGACCAGCTGCGACCCCTCCACCGGCTGGACAACCATGCCCGGCTGCTGCTGGAGATCGCCAGCAAGGTGGACGACATTGGGAACTTCATCAATCAGGAGAGCCACTACCGGCACTCGGCCTACATTCTGGAGTCCAACCCGCTGATCGGCCTTTCCGATGCTGATAATCAGATCATTGCCGAGGTAGCTCGTTACCACAGTGCGGAGAGCCCATCGGCAACCCAGGAGCACTACCGGCACATGGATGACGACATTCAGCTGGTGGTGGCCAAGCTG
>CALVFC010000168.1 GCA_944326735.1 uncultured Limosilactobacillus sp.
TCTTACGTCCCTGGGCAATCGCCGCGTCGGATGCTTCACGCAAACGGTAACCGTTCGAAGCGAAGGAAGCGAAGATGATCCGCCCCTTGATCCGTTCAAAAATCCGCCGAATATGAATATCAACCCACCGTTCAGACTTCGTAAACTGTGGACGTTCAGCGTTTGTACTGTCAGACGTTAACAGCAGGACCCCGTCATCCCCCAGCTTAGCCATTTGTTGGAGGTTTGGACCAGGAAGGTGACCAACTGGGGTCAAGTCAAACTTAAAGTCCCCCGTTTGAATGATGGTTCCTTGAGGAGTGTGAACCGCCACACCCAAGGTATCCGGAATTGAGTGCGTAGTTCGGAAGAAACTAACCCACAGCTTCTTGAAGTGGACTTCATCGAATTCGTTAATTTCGTGCAGTTCCGCGTTCCGGAGCAAGTGCTTTTCATCTAACTTACCCTTGATTAAGGACATTGCAAAGGGACCCGCATAAATTGGCACATTTACCTTTTGCAAGAAGAATGGTAATCCCCCAATGTGGTCTTCGTGACCGTGAGTAATAAAGATCCCCTTGATCTTATCCTTGTTTTCAATCAAGTAGTCATAGTTTTGAATGACGTAGTCAACCCCAAGTAACTCATCTTCAGGGAAAAGAACCCCACAGTCGATGATGACAATCTCATCTTGGAATTGAACACAGTACATATTCTTACCGATTTCGCCAAGGCCACCCATGGCGTAAAAGGCAACTTCATTATTCTTGATATTCAGTTTTGCCATAAATATGTCTTTACCTTTCTTTCTAAAATAATTTGTAGTTTTAGGAATGTTAACGAAAATAGATAGCCTAACGCTGGTGGTTAGTCTAAGCTGGTTCGTTATTTAGTTTTATTTTTTCATCGCACGTAAAACTATCTGTATTGTACCATAAGTCGGTCACTGGCGGAAGAAATCAGTAAATGAAAAACGCCGCGAAGGTTTCAGTACCTCCCGGCGTTGTGATTAATCTTCAGTTGGTAACGATTCTTCTTGTTGTTGCCATAATTGATGGAATGGGACGACTGGATCACCGTTTGCATCAAACTTTAAGTCAGTCAATTCATTGAGAATTTCTTCATAGGCTGGCTTTGAGAGCCGTTCACTGGTGGCGACTAATTCATCATGTGCCATGTACAAATTATCATGCAAGATGGCGTTGATCGTGCTCATAACCTTGTTTGATACTTCAGCACCGAGGATTTCCAGGTTATTGTGCCGGTATTGGTCAACATAAAATGAAATAAACGCCTGCAATGCCGCTTCCTTTGCAGCATTACTGTTCAACTTACTGTAAGTTAATCCTTCTTCAGCCAAGCTAATCGCTGTCCTTCCTATAATCGTTAAAAGTCATCATTTATACCATAACACAAGCAAACGGGGAACGTTAAATTATCCCTTTTTGCGGAGATGTAGTGCAGTCTTATCACCATCAATAGTAGCATACACTTCCGTTTGCGGATCTTCGGCGATCGTTCCAATACTAATTTCACCCTTATTCGGGCCCGTTTGGTTGACCCGCAACTGTTGGTCAGCAGTGAACTTGCGGAATAACTTAATGGATTCATGTTGGGCTTCGGCCTTCTTTACCGCGTTGGCTAGTGTATAGCCTTGGTCCAAAAAGAACTTAATCGTCCCCACTTGGTAAAGCATCTTAATAGGAAATAAGTGGTTTTGGTTCTTCTCACCCTGTTCAGAGTGAATATAGTTTTTCTTTTCCCAATAACGTAACTGACTAGGTGATACCCCCGTCATTTCAGATAGTTGGGACATTGTGATCCGTAGGTTATTTGAACACATCATTTGGCGAAAACGTTCTGCTAAGGCTTTCATCGAATTCCTCCACTCTTTGTAACTACCGATTATTATTATAAAACTAGCTACCATTGTCAAATAATTTGACAAAGATATTAAATAGTTTTATATTATTTAGCATTGACTATTTTTCGAAAAGAGGTTTTTTAGGTGGATCAACAATCTGTCACCGTCGATATTAATAATCGGCCATATAACAGAAGTCTTATGGTCCTGGTTCTCTTGATCGGGACATTCTGTACAATTTTAAACCAGACGATCTTGTCAACCGCCTTTCCTGCGCTGATGAATGCTTTTAACATTAGCACTTCAACCGTGCAGTGGCTGACAACCGGTTTTTTAATGGTAAACGGGATTATGATTCCGATTAGCGCTTACCTCAGCTCCCGTTTTAACACTAAGACACTGTATGTCATCGCGATGACCGTCTTTGAAATTGGTACCATTATGTCTTGGCTGGCACCATCATTTCCGGTCTTATTAAGTGGTCGGCTCATTCAGGCCCTGGGTGTCGGGATTACCATGCCCCTCATGCAGAACATCATGTTAACCATTTACCCACCTGAAAAGCGGGGAGCTGCCATGGGGATCAACGGACTGGTCATCGGCCTCGCCCCAGCGATCGGTCCTACTCTCTCTGGATGGGTAATCGACAACTTCAGCTGGCGGTGGCTGTTCGGGATGATTGTCCCCATTGCTGCGGTCGTGATTATCGCCGGCCTATTCTTAGTTAAGAACGTTATTCCCAACCAGAAGCCCCACTTAGATTGGTTATCCGTCATCATTTCGACGGCCGGCTTCGGAAGCATGTTGTATGGCTTCTCCAGTGTCGGAAACGATGGCTGGACTGACCCGGTTGTCATCACCACGATTATGATTGGGGCCATCTTGGTCGCCTTCCTCGTGGTCCGG
>CALVFC010000169.1 GCA_944326735.1 uncultured Limosilactobacillus sp.
CTTACTAAAGCCTAAGTAGTTAGCGATGTATCGCAAGGAACGTCCTTCATTATGAAGCGTTTCAATGACAACACGGTTCTGGAATGATAAAATAGTGGTGCTCATCAAGGTCCTTCTTTCTAATGGATTGTGTGGTAACACCATTAAAGACCTTGATGGGTTTTTCTGTCCACTTAAATGTTCAACTTAAATTTTACAATCTGCCATATCAATAAAATAACAAGCTAACCACTGCCGTGATTAACTTGTTATCGATTCTTAATTCTTCTTCAATGTCAGGTAGCGCCAGAAGCTGAGCATCATCAAGACAATAAAGATGACGGTCAGCCACATTCCCATCCGGACACCAAGCACCAGTGAACTTGGGGTGTTGGCAATGACGACGCAGACGGTCACGGAAACAGCCCCGAAGACCTGCCGGAGGGTATTGTTCAATGCGGTCCCGTGACTATTTTCTTCCCGGCTAAGTCCCGAGAAGGCTTCGGATAATGCGGGACTGAAGACAAAGGCGTTCCCAATCATCCGGATCGTGTAGGCAATTGTTAGCCAAACGAGGGATGATTGCTTAGTGATGGTTACCAGTGGAATCGATGCTACCAGCATGATGATGCCGCCGGTGATGATCAACCACTTCGGACCGTACTGGTCATACAGTCGCCCAACCAGGGAAGCGGTCAGGGCATTACAAATGGCCCCAGGTAGCAAAATCAAACCGGACATGAAGCTCCCGGTGCCCAGTACCTTTTCGGTGAAGATTGGAATTAACTGTTCTGTCCCCAGCAGGAGCATGAAGGCAAAGATCCCAACCAGGGTCATCCAGCGGAAGGAGGCGTAGGTAAAGATCTGCACCTTCAACATGGGGTTCTTCAAGCCTAATTGCCGTTTGACGAAAATGGCAATCACGATCAAACCGGCGACCAGCATTGTCAGTCCCAGCCAGAAGTTAATCTGGAAGGTTGTCAAAGAACCCAAGGCCAAGCCAGTTCCCAGCAATGAGATCAAAACGGACAGGTAGTCAATCTTGATCGGCCGGGGAGTGGAGTAGTTCGGCAACTTCCAGTAACCGACGACCATTGCGATCAGCATCAGTGGCAGGACGAAGATAAACAGCCACCGCCAGGAGAAGTATTCCAGGATCAATCCCGCAATGGTTGGCCCAATCGCTGGCCCGGCCGAGATGACCAGGGATGACAGCCCCAGGATGGATCCCCGTTTCTCTAATGGGTAGATCGAAATCATGGTGGTCATCTGGAAGGACATTAACATACCACTTGCACAGGCCTGGATCAGCCGCGCCAGTAAAATTGAGTAGAAGTTTGTGGCCAGACAACCAATCAGCGTCCCGACGACGAAGGTTCCGATAGTTCCCAGGAATACGTGGCGGTTCGTAAACTTGTCATACATATTAGAAGATAAGGGCGTCACGATCCCAATAATCAGGGTGTAACCAGTTGTCAGCCACTGGGCGGCGTTGAGCGAGACATGACAGTCGGCCTGAATAACGGGTAGGGCGGTGACCATCATTGTCTGACTGGCTAACGAAATGAAACAGGAAATTAATAGGACGGCCGTGATAATCCGGCGGGTTTGAATACTAATTGGTGCTGCTTTTGCCAAGATACCTTCTCCTTTGTTTTAGATACTAAACCAGCATACCACGCTGGGAAAAATCTATCTAATGGAAATTGCCCTGCGGATTTTGGTAAAATGGCACCAGAACATTATTGGAAGGGATGGCATGTGAATGAGTAGACGGATTGCAGTATTTTCAGATGTTCACGGGAACATATCAGCCATGCGGGCAATGTACCGCGATAGTCGTCAGCTGGGAGTTGACGAGTATTGGTTTGTCGGCGACCTCTTGATGCCGGGCCCGAGTGTGGGTGAAATTTGGCAACTATTGAAGGTGATGGCGCCGACAGTGATTGTCCGTGGTAACTGGGATGACCTGGTTGTCAACGGCTCACGTGGGAAGATCGATGTTGAATACCCGTCCCACATCTACTTTGCCCGTCTCGCCCAATACGTTGCGGAAAAGGCACCGCGGGGGATGATCGACGAGATCGCTTCGTGGCCCCTCCACGTCACCAAGCAGGTGGAAGGACTAACCTTTGGCATTTCCCACAACCTGCCCGACCTTAACATGGGGCAAAAGCTATTCTCCACCCAGCCATCAGCCAACTTTGATGAGCTTTTCCCACAGTCTAACCCGGCCATTGATGTGGCTATCTATGCCCATGTGCACCACGAGATCCTTCGTTATGCCAGTGATGAACGAATTGTCCTCAACCCTGGTGCAGTGGGGGAGCCGTTCAACCGCTGGTCCAAACTCCAATCTGATATGCGGGCCCACTACATGATCCTGAACGTCGACTCTCTAGGCTTAGCCGCCACTTCCTTCCGTCACGTTGGTTATTCCCGTGCGCAGGAGCAAGCCATTGCCGACCAGTCGAGTGTTCCCTATGTCGAACTTTACGACCTGATGATGCATACCGGCAAGGCCTATACTCATGATCCCGAAAAGCTGACTAAGTACAACCAGGAATACCACTATGCAGACCAGTATCTGACTTACTGTCGACGGATTGGTCAAAAAAGGTCAAATTAATGATTGATATTCTTACAAAAAGTCAGTATAATGAATGAAGAATGATTCGCAAATGTTAAATTTAGTAGTTTGGTTGCAAAGGTTATCTTTATTATTACAAAAGGAGAACTTTAT
>CALVFC010000170.1 GCA_944326735.1 uncultured Limosilactobacillus sp.
ATGGCGTCTCTGGCGTTGGTTCCGGACCATCTCACTGCAACGTTTCCAACGGGTTTACGATATGCTGGATGTCAAGTTTGACTCCTTCAATGGTGAAGCCTTCAGTGCCCAAAAGATGGATGAACCAATTCAATTACTCCGTGACAAGAACTTGCTAGAAAAGAGTCGTGGGGCTGAAATTGTGGACCTTGACCAATACAACTTGCCACCATTGCTGATTATCAAGAGTAACGGAACGACCACTTACATTACTCGTGATTTGGCCACGGCCCTCTTCCGGAAGCGGATGTACGGTCACGCTAAGTCCCTCTATGTTGTTGGTGCAGAACAAGAAGTTTACTTCAAGCAATTACGGATGGCATTGAAGAAGATGGGCTTCAACTGGTGGGACCAAATTACCCACATTTCATTCGGTTTAATGAACCTGAATGGTAAGAAGATGTCCACCCGGAAGGGGAATGTCGTTTCTCTTGAAGACGTGCTGAATGATTCTGTTGACTTAGCACGGAAGCAAATTTCCGAAAAGAACCCTGATTTGAAGAACCCAGACGAAGTTGCTAAACAAGTCGGGATCGGGGCCGTTATTTTCCACGACCTGAAGAACTACCGGCGGAATGCAGTTAACTTCAAGCTGGAAGACGTTGTTAAGTTTGAAGGGGAAACTGGTCCTTACGTTCAATACGCTCGTGCTCGTGCCGAGAGTATTTTGCGGAAGGGTGGCATTCGGGACTTCTCCGATGTTGACCTGAGCCAAGTTGGTGACGAAGCTTGGGAATTGATTTCCTTCTTAGGCCAATACAGCAACGCCATCAAGCGTGCCGCTGACAACTACGACCCATCAGTTGTCGCTAAGTATGCTCTGGAACTGGCTAAGAAGTTCAACCAATACTACGCTCATCACCGAATCTTGGATGATGACCCTGCTCAACCAGCACGGTTAGCATTAACCCAAGCTGTTTCCGATGTTTTGAAGTCCGCATTAGCATTGCTTGATGTTAAGGCTCCAGATGAAATGTAATTCATAACTAAATTAATCATTAAAGGGACTAGGCGTCACTGCTTAGTCCCTTTAATTTATTGTTAAGCTTGGCCGTTAATTTTACTGGTCATCAATCGACTATGGTAAAATGATGATCGATTTAATCGCAGCAATAATGGAGAGAAAAAGTAATGAAACGTTCACCTGAAGAACAAGCGACTGTTTGGCAACGGTTGAAGACGTGGCTAAAACACCTTTGGCACCAGTTTCGCCAAAGCTTTAAGGCCTTCTGGCACCGTTACCAGTTAACGCGCTGGATTATTGTCCTGTTTCTGGGCCTCTTTCTAGTGACCTCGACTTATTTAACGTTCGTTGCCAAGACAGCTGACGTTAAAAACCTGGAGAACCGCTTGCAACGGCCAACCATGATTTATGACCGGAAGAATCAGTCCGCGGGCAGTCTGTATTCACAAAAGGGTACCTACGTGAAATTGGATCAAATTTCGGATAATGTGCCGGCAGCGGTTCTGTCGACAGAAGACCGGAACTTCTACCATGAGCACGGGTTCTCCGTTAAGGGCCTTGGCCGGGCTGGCTTCTTACTGCTGAAGAACAAGTTACTGCACCGCGATTACATTTCCGGTGGTGGGAGTACCCTGACGCAGCAGTTGGTTAAGAATGCCTTTTTGACCCAACAGCAGACTTTCTCTCGTAAGGCTAAGGAAATCTTTATTGCGGTCGAGGTTGAGAACCAGTACAGTAAGAAGCAGATTCTGACGATGTACTTGAATAATGCTTACTTTGGCCATGGTGTCTGGGGAGTTCAAGATGCCGCTCGCCGCTACTTCGACTGTGATGCCAATGAACTAACTGTGCCCCAAGCGGCCACCTTGGCCGGGATGCTGACGTCTCCTGGAATATATGACCCGGTTGTCCACCCTGACCTTACTAAGCAACGCCGTAATTTGGTCCTCCAGCTGATGGTCGAAAATCACAAGCTCAGTCAGGCCAGTGCGGATACTTATAAGAAGACACCGCTACATGTGGTCAATGGTTATGTACCAAGTGATACTTACCGCTACCCATACTTCTTCGATGCGGTGATTGCGGAGGCGGAAAGCCGCTACCACCTGTCCGAAAAGGAAATTATGAATAACGGTTACAAGATTTACACCACCCTAGACCAGGACCAACAGCGGTCCATGCAACAGACCTATGCGGATGATGATAACTTCCCTGTTGATTCAGCCGACGGGACGCGGGTTCAATCGGCATCTGTGGCTATGGATCCTAAGACTGGTGGGGTCACAGCCATTGTCGGTGGTCGGGGCAAGCATGTTTTCCGGGGCTTTAACCGGGGAACACAGATGCGCCGGCAACCAGGTTCAACAATTAAACCGTTAGTTGTTTATGCGCCCGCATTGGAGCATGGCTACTTCTATGATTCGATCCTGCAGGATAAGAAACAATCCTATGGTTCTAATCATTACACGCCGAAGAACTACGATGATACGTACAGCGGCAGTGTGCCAATGTATAAGGCCCTCTATGAAAGTTTGAACGCGCCCGCTGTCTGGTTGCTCAATAAGATCGGCGTTAACACCGGCTACCGGATGGCCCAGAAATTTGGCTTGCCCGTTGAGAAGAGCGACCGTAACCTGGCCCTGGCCCTTGGGGGGGTGACTCAGGGGGTTTCACCTGAAAAAATTGCCCGGGC
>CALVFC010000171.1 GCA_944326735.1 uncultured Limosilactobacillus sp.
AGACGTTCACCATGGGCCTTAAAAGCGGCCATTAGATAGTGGTCGTTGGGGTAATCTTGCTTTGGCAAAGTCTCTAGCCGGCTCTTGATGGATGCCAGTTGTTGTTCTGGCAGCTGGAAGTAGTCCGCAATGGCCTGGTAGCGGCCAAAGATCTGGTCAACGATTTCACTCGGATCTTCGTGGTTAATTACGGCATTGGCGTACTTGATCAACAAGTCTGTTACCTTGATATCGCCATCGTGACGCTTCCCGGGAGCTGACGTGACGACCACCCGTCGTTCAGGATCCGCCGTAATAATGCTAATCGCGTGTTCATATTCGGGACCATCGGCTAAGGATGATCCACCAAACTTAACAACCTTCATTCCAATTTCTCCTTCTCGTTTTATGGGGAACTCCCATAACATTTTAATCGAATTCTAACATGGATTAATAATTATGCAAAGGAGAAATCCTTGAAATGCTAAGTGGATCCCCGATGAAACAAAAGAATGTAAAGAAAAAGCCAGCCTTGGTAGACTGGCAATTAACTTATTTCATGTTGGTGATCAGGAAGAAGATGATGAAGATGAAGAACAGCACATACATCATCGGGGAAACTTCCTTATGACGCCGGGCCGCAATCATCGTGATTGGGTAGGCAATCATCCCCAAGGCTAACCCATCCGAAATGGAGTAGGTCAGCGGCATGCCGACAACCGTCAGGAAGGCTGGTAGGGCAACTTCAAAGTGGTCCCAGTTAATAAACTTCAGGTTCCCAGCCATCAGGACCCCCACGATTACCAGTGCCGGTGCCGTCACCGTCGTTGGAATGACGGCTAGCAATGGACTAAAAATCATTGAGATCAGGAAGAAGATGCCGACAAAGATGGCGGTTAAACCGGTCCGGCCACCCATGGCGATCCCGGCACTCGATTCAACGGACGTTCCCAGGGGAGCAGTCCCCATCAGTGCCCCTTCAACCATTGCTAATGAATCCGACAGGAAGGCGCGCCCAATTCCCGGAATCTTACCGTTTTCGTCAACCATGCCGGCCTGTTGAGTCATCCCAATCAGGGTTCCCGCGGTATCAAAGAAGGTGACCAGCAGGAAGGTCAAAACGACCATAAACAACTGGGGTGTATTGATATCGGCAATGTGGAAGGCGGCGTGGCCAAACGTTGGCGCCATGCTAGGAGCACCAGAGATGATGCCATGAGGCATGGGAATTTGGCCAATGATGATCCCGAAGATGGCGGTCACAATCATACCGATGAAGATAGAACCCGGTACCCGGGCAGCCATCAGGATAATCGTCAGGACTAAGCCGAACAAAGTAATCCAGACTTGCGGATTGTTAAATGAACCCAGTCCAACTAAAGAAGATGAGTTGTTAACAATCAGCTTCCCGTTTTGCAGGCCGATGAAGGCGATGAAGAGCCCAATTCCGGCCGAAATTGCGTACTTCATATCAGCGGGGATGGCATTGACGACCATTTCCCGTAGTTTCAGGACCGTGATCAGGATGAACAGGAATGAGGCAACCAGCACCGCGGCCAAAGCGGTTTGCCAGTTAATATGCATTCCAATGACAACGTTGTAGGCAAAGAATGCGGCTGACCCTAACGTTGGTGCCAGAGCAACCGGGTAGTTGGCAATGAAACCCATTAAGAAACAACCAACTGCCGTCGCCACGGCCGTAACCGTAAAGGCCGCACCCTTATCGATGCCCGCCGCATGCAAAATGTTTGGGTTAACAAATAGGATGTAGGAGAGGCTGACAAAGGTGGTTAATGCGGCGATTAACTCACGCTTGACAGTGGTATGAGCATCCTCAAGATGAAAAACTCGATTTAAAGTATCCATGTTTTTCTAAATCCTCCGTATACATTATTAAGTTGTAAAAGACCTATGCCTGCTAGTGTACCACATCCGGCCGCAACCAGGGCAGCGAGTTGGCAATTCAAATATTTGCATAAATAAGATGAGATCAAAATTAGAAAAGTTAAGAAATGAGCTTGACATTCTCATACAGTTTTTCTATCATATTCATAAATCGAAGAGGCGCAACCAACACAAGTACGCTGACGGAGCTTGCCAGGCGTGGATGTCAGTCGAACAGGGCGGTTGCCGAAGCGTCTAGTTTGGCTCGACTAGGTAGCTGGGGCGTGGGTGAATAACTCACGGACTGTCGCAGGACAATAACAGCCTGCGGTGCGCTATCGACAAATCAGAACGGATATTTGACATGCATCCACTGTTTGTTTCGCGCAAATAGTGGATTTTTTATTAGCGTTTGCCCCTTGATTAGTTTGGAGGAATTGGAATGAACGAACAATTAACCGCAGCGGACATTAATGAGGCTGGTCATTTACAGATCGGCGGGGTAGATAGCCTGGAATTGGCTCACCGTTTCGGGACGCCCCTGGTCGTCTATGATGTCAGCAAGATTCGCCAGCAGATTCAAGCCTTTCGGCACGTGTTTGAAGAAAATCACGTTGACTACGCGGTTTCCTACGCTAGCAAGGCCTTTGCGGCGGTGGCGATGTACCAAGTGGCTGCGACGGAAGGTGCCCACGTCGATGTCGTTTCCGCGGGGGAACTCTATACGGCATTGAAGGCCGGCTTCCCAATGGAAAATGTCAGCTTCCACGGGAATAACAAGTCCCGCCAAGAGTTGGAAATGGCGGTTGACCACCACG
>CALVFC010000172.1 GCA_944326735.1 uncultured Limosilactobacillus sp.
GATTGACCATCTAATAGGATATCGCCTTGAGTAACGTGGTAGCCACTCTTTCCCATAATGGTTTCCGAAAGGGTTGATTTCCCCGTTCCATTGGGCCCCATGATGGCATGGATTTCGCCGGTTTGCATGGTGAGATTAACCCCTTTAAGGATTTCCTTGGTTGTCTTACTTTCTTCATCCGCCACTGCTACATGGAGGTCTTGTACTTCTAACTTTGCCATCTTCATCGACCCTTCTTTGTAATGTCTGCACTTTATTATAACTAAGTCGTTCTAAAAGCTAAAATAATCAGATTAATAATAAAACGGTAAAGTAGTGGCTCACGACGAATGCGTGGGGATCTACTTTACCGTATTTTTAGTTATTTTGTTTTTGAAGAGCGGCCGTCAATAACTGTTTAGCAGCGACTGTCACTTTAAGATGATGGGCATCGGCGTATGCCTTCAATTGCTGATAAGTAGCCAGGTCCTCTTCACCCCGCCAAATAATGCCAGTCACCTGGCCAAATTCTTTTTTCATTTGAATTCCTCATTTCACTGACCATAATATTTTGGCAATCCAATTCAAGATGCATGCCCGGTTATGAAGCTGGAAGTGGTTGGTGTGTGGGACCACAACTTGGTGATAAGCCAATTGGGGGTGGATCCGGACCAAGGACTTCAGCATTTCTGATTGGATCTTCGGAACCTCATCATCACTACCACCCATGATATTGTAGAAGGCCACGTTTTTGTTGGGTGTCCAAACGGTCATTTGCCGTAATAAATCTTTGAAGTTCCGGTCATGGGATTTTTTGAACAGTTCAGGGACAAATTTGACGTGAACCCCGAAGCTTTCTTCCACTGGCACCCCTAAGAAAATCACCTTGTGCAATTCAATCTGGTGTTGCAACGCCGGTGATCCAAAGTAGGCGTGCATAAATTCGGTTCCCCCATAGGAATGGGCGATGACGTTCATCTGGCGAATTCCGTACCGGTCATGCAGGACTTGTAAGACCCGATCAAGTTGGCGTACCTGGGGATGATAAGTCGCGTTATAGTTCCAGTTATAGAGAATTTGAATCAGGGCATTCTTCTGGCCATCATAATTCCCCTTGGTTCTGATTTGACCACTTGGTGAAACCCAAATGGTCATGACCTTCTGGGCAATTTGCTTTTGTTGGTAAGTCTTTACCAGCTTTTGATAGGTCGTCGAATTGCCACCCCATCCCGGGACCAGAATTGTCGGCGTACGGGTATAGCGCACATTGGCCCGCTGTTCAGCAGCACTAATATGATGATTAGGCAGTGGGCGCAACACGATAAATTGGGCTGCCATCAGCACAATAAAGAGTGAGCCGATAATGGCAATCACCCACTTGGCAAATCTTTTCATCCCCGACACCTCGATTCCACTTACTGGTCTTCAGGATAAGCTGTTAACCGTAATTCACCATGGATGTATTCACCTAAAAAGACATCGTTAACGGTCGGGAAACCGCGCTTCTGGACTTCTTGGGTTAACCAGTTCTCATCGTGGTGAATCAATTCCAAAACATCCTGGTTAATGATGCCATCCGCAATTATTGGAAATTTGATGTTTTCCTCATCGTTTTCAATCACCACTAACTGGCCATTTTGTTCCAGAATACCACTTTTCACCCGACTGAGTTCATATATTCCCCGTTCACGGAGCTTAAACATAAGGTCGTTGGCCGACATTCCCATCTTTAAGCAGTTATCGACAAGAACATGGCCATTCTGTACGAGAACGACCGGGCGACCATTAATGACGTTGCGGATCCAATGATTATGGTTCGTTGCAAACCTAAGGACGGCAACAATAATCGTCCAAATTACTAAGACCATCAGAAACTGCAAAATGGTAATGTCCTGATTATAGATGATTCCACAAATAATTCCCCCAAGGACATAGTTCTGCAATTGGTCGAGGGCGTTGTTCGGGGCTAAATTGCCCTTCCCCATGATGTTGATTTGGAGGATGAGACAAATCATCCCTAAAGCAAACTTGATAAAGATCAGATTGTAATTCATTTGGCATCCCCCTTAGCGTTGAACATTGACCTGGTGGTTGACCACGTGAGCCCGTTCCAGTGTGTAGTTATCACTATTGGGACTCATGTTGACTCGGTAGTCTTTTTTGTTAAACCGTACAATTACCCCGTCGGTCAGTGTTGTGGAATTGACCATCACCTGGCTATTTTTCAGGTGGTGGTCCTTGGCGACCGCATGAATGAACGGGACCATCTGACTACTTTGGTTTGCCGTCGTGGCGGATTTCTCCATGTTAGTGACCTGGAGACCGGTGAAAAAAAGTAAGATCAATACAAAAATCATACTGAGGTCCCGGTAACGGGTTTGCAGACGGTGGCGGGAATAAACTACTAAGGTAATTACCAACGCAATTAGCAAGATCGCGATCACTGCATAGTTGAATAGCGAATTAAAGTGTTGGTGGTCTACTAAGTATGACTCGGTATAAAACGTCATTTAATATTCTCCTGCCTCATTAAGAGAAAAGAGTGGGGACGCGATTATTCTCAC
>CALVFC010000173.1 GCA_944326735.1 uncultured Limosilactobacillus sp.
GTAACCGGACTGATGGTGACATCTTTATCTTTCAAGATCTCTTTGGCAAATTCATACCAGGAACAAGCCCCATCGTTCGACAACTGGTAAATGCCATAAGGGACCTGCTTCTGCACTGCGTATAGCATGAATTCTGCTAAAGTCCGTGTCGAAGTAGGACGGCCCACTTGGTCATCAACCACTGTTAAGTGATCATGGGTTTGGGCTAACTTCAACATCGTGTACACAAAGTTATGACCATACTGACCAAAGACCCAGGAAGTCCGAATAATGTAATACTTATCCATGATCTGACGGACTGCTTGTTCCCCCGCTAGTTTTGCTTTCCCATATTCATTCATCGGGTGCGTCGGATCATCAACCTGGTATTCACCTTGCTTAGTACCATCAAACACATAATCAGTACTGATGTAAACCAGCGTAGCTCCAACTGTTTGCGCCGCTTGTGCTACGTTTTCGGTTCCGGTGGCGTTAACCAACCAGTTTTGTTCTTTACCCTCATCCTCTGCTTTATCAACGGCCGTATAGGCTGCACAGTGAAATACCACTTGGGGCTTTAATTGATCAAACTTAGTCTGAACTTGCTTGGCATCTGTAATATCTAATTCTTGAGAGCCAAAAGCATCGTAGTCCAATCCTTTTTCATCCAGTAGATGACATAGTTCAGTACCTAATTGTCCATGGGCACCAGTAATTAAAATCTTTGACATAATCTTCTCCTTAAAACAATAAGAGTCGTGACTTACATCACGACTCTTAATTATTATTGACCGTGTTTAGCGTATTTAGCTTCCACCGCGGCCTTTTCATCCTTCCACCAATCCTCATGTTGGGTATACCAGTCAATCGTGTGCTGTAAGCCCGCCTTAAAGTCAGTGAATTCAGGCTGCCAACCAAGTTCAGTCCGTAGCTTGGTAGAATCAATGGCATAACGCAAATCGTGACCTGGACGATCCTTAACATGATCATAGGCATCCTTGGGTTGCCCCATTAACTCCAGGATCATTTCCAGGACTTCTTTATTATTTTTCTCGCCATCAGCACCGATTAGGTAAGTTTCACCAATCTTACCTTTGGTTAAAATATCCCAAACGGCTCGCGAATGATCATTCGTATGAATCCAGTCACGGACGTTCTTCCCAGATCCATACAGCTTAGGGCGAATACCGCTTAAGATATTTGTGATCTGACGCGGAATGAACTTTTCAATGTGTTGATAAGGACCATAATTATTGGAACAATTAGAAATCGTGGCGCGTAAACCAAAGGAACGAACCCATGCTCGAACCAACAGATCAGAACTGGCCTTGGAAGAAGAATAAGGGCTAGATGGCCGGTAAGGTGATTCCGGAGTGAACTTCTCACCAGGTCCTTCACCATGGCCAGGTAAGTCTTCTCGTAATGGTAAGTCACCATAAACTTCGTCAGTCGAAATATGGTGGTAACGGACATCATACTTGCGACAAGCTTGAATCAAGGTAAAAGTACCTTCAATATTAGTCTTAATAAATGGCGTAGGATCAATCAATGAGTTATCGTTGTGACTTTCAGCCGCGTAGTGGACCACCGCATCCGCTTGGCTGACCAGTTGGTCAACCAAGTCTTTATCGCAAATATCACCAACAACTAACTTCACTTTATTCTTTGGTAAGCCAGCGATGTTAGCCGGATTACCAGCATAGGTTAACTTATCCAACACGGTAATGTGTTCAACCTCTGGATGATACTTAACCAAATAGTGAACAAAGTTGGAACCAATGAAGCCGCAACCACCAGTCACGATAATGTTCTTAAATTCTGTCATCTGTCTAACCTCTAAATTTTCCCATAAACAAATGGATTATGCTTTTCAAACTCAGTGAAGGTTGGTTGGTTAGCATCCTTCTCCGAAGTAATGGCCTTGTCAAAGTCGATTGGCCAGTCAATTCCTAGCTCTGGAGTCTTAAAGGAGAACCCACCATCTGCTTCAGCATCGTAATAGTTATCAACCTTGTACAGGAAGTTAACATTGTCCGTGAGAGTTAAGAAACCATGCGCGTAGCCCCGCGGCACTAGTAACTGACGGTGGTTGCTAGCTGATAGAATGAAACCTTGCCATTGCTTGTAAGTAGGTGAACCCTTCCGGACATCGACAATCACGTCAAGGACGGCCCCAGTGACCACCCGAATTAACTTGGTTTGCGCAGCCTTACCTCGTTGAAAGTGGAGGCCACGCAAAACACCGGCACGACTGGAAAGCGACTGGTTATCCTGAATAAAGTTAAAATCAATTCCAGCTTCTTTAAAATCCCGGTCGGAATAGGTTTCTTCAAAGAAGCCCCGATTATCACCAAACACCTTAGGTGTAATGATTTTAACATCCTGTAGTTTTGTATCTTGTACCTTTAATTGTCCCATAAATGATGAATACTCCTTAATCCTGTTCTGCTAAACGTAATAAGTACTGGCCATAATCATTTTTCTTCAATGGCTGAGCCAGTTCTACTAACTTGTCCTTATCGATGTAACCCATCCGATAAGCGATTTCTTCGAGGCAGGC